>NZ_JACNDD010000319.1:0-257 GCF_017351395.1 Pseudomonas sp. FW305-28 | reverse complement strand
CGGTTCAATTGCGCCCAGCCGTAGAACTGGCAGGTGGCGAGTTCGACGAAGTCGGCCTCCAGGGCGATGCACAGCTCGATGATGCGGTCGATCTTGTCGATGTTGTGCCGGTGGGTCACGAAGTTCAGCACCATCGGATAGCCGTGGGCCTTCACCGCCCGGGCCATTTCCAGTTTTTGCGCGAAGGCTTTCTTCGAGCCGGCCAGGAGGTTGTTCACCTGCTCGTCGCTGGCCTGGAAACTGATCTGGATATGGTC
>NZ_JACNDD010000318.1:0-267 GCF_017351395.1 Pseudomonas sp. FW305-28 | reverse complement strand
CGAGGCGCTGGTGCTGGCCGATGCCCAGCAGCGCCTGCTGGCCTACTTCAGCGCCACCGAGGCGCAAGAACCCAACGCCCTGCGCGCCCGCCTGGCAGCCGTGCTGCCGGACTACATGCTGCCGGCAGCTTTCGTCCAGGTGGACGGTTTCGCGCTGACCGCCAACGGCAAGCTCGACCGCCACGCCCTGCCCGAGCCCGACGAACAGCATTTCGCCCTGCACTGCTACGAAGCGCCCCAAGGGCCAGTGGAAACCCGACTCGCCGA
>NZ_JACNDD010000317.1:0-335 GCF_017351395.1 Pseudomonas sp. FW305-28 | reverse complement strand
TAGCTGCTTCATGAGCTCCCACACGAATTGCTTGATTCATTGAAGAAGACGAAAGAAGCAGCCCGAAATTGGGTCTGTAGCTCAGTTGGTTAGAGCGCACCCCTGATAAGGGTGAGGTCGGCAGTTCGAATCTGCCCAGACCCACCAATTTTGTGTGGGAAACGCCTGTAGAAATACGGGGCCATAGCTCAGCTGGGAGAGCGCCTGCCTTGCACGCAGGAGGTCAGCGGTTCGATCCCGCTTGGCTCCACCACTACTGCTTCGATTGTATAAAGCTTAGAAATGAGCATTCCATCGGTTCGATGGTGAATGTTGATTTCTAGTCTTTGACTAGT
>NZ_JACNDD010000316.1:0-336 GCF_017351395.1 Pseudomonas sp. FW305-28 | reverse complement strand
CAGCCCGGCCTTCTTGAAGTCACTGATTTTCTGTTCGGTCAAGCCGATGCCGGAGGTGATCAGGTTGGTATAGAAACCCAGCCTGCGCGCCTCGCCGATCAGCTCGGCCAGGTCCTGGCGCACCAGCGGCTCGCCGCCGGAAAAACCCAGCTGCGCGGCGCCCATCTCCCGGGCTTCGCGAAAGATCTTGAACCACTGCTCGGTGCTCAGCTCCTTGCCCTGCTCGGCGAAGTCCAACGGGTTGGAGCAGTACGGGCATTGCAACGGGCACCGATAGGTCAGCTCCGCCAGCAGCCACAGCGGCAGGCCGACTTCCGGCCTGGGCGGCAGGGCACG
>NZ_JACNDD010000315.1:0-336 GCF_017351395.1 Pseudomonas sp. FW305-28 | reverse complement strand
ACCGCCCTGCCGCCCAGGCCGGAAGTCGGCCTGCCGCTGTGGCTGCTGGCGGAGCTGACCTATCGGTGTCCGTTGCAATGCCCGTACTGCTCCAACCCGTTGGACTTCGCCGAGCAGGGCAAGGAGCTGAGCACCGAGCAGTGGTTCAAGGTCTTTCGCGAAGCCCGGGAAATGGGCGCCGCGCAGTTGGGTTTTTCCGGTGGCGAGCCGCTGGTGCGCCAGGACCTGGCCGAGCTGATCGGCGAGGCGCGCAGGCTGGGTTTCTATACCAACCTGATCACCTCCGGCATCGGCTTGACCGAACAGAAAATCAGCGACTTCAAGAAGGCCGGGCTC
>NZ_JACNDD010000314.1:0-353 GCF_017351395.1 Pseudomonas sp. FW305-28 | reverse complement strand
CAGCTGCTTCATGAGCTCCCACACGAATTGCTTGATTCATTGAAGAAGACGATAGAAGCAGCTTTAAGCTCCAAGCTGATAGCTCACAGCTAACAGTTACAAGCTCGAAATTGGGTCTGTAGCTCAGTTGGTTAGAGCGCACCCCTGATAAGGGTGAGGTCGGCAGTTCGAATCTGCCCAGACCCACCAATTTTGTAATGGGGCCATAGCTCAGCTGGGAGAGCGCCTGCCTTGCACGCAGGAGGTCAGCGGTTCGATCCCGCTTGGCTCCACCATAAACTGCTTCTGAAAGCTTAGAAATGAGCATTCCATCAAGGTGATGGTGAATGTTGATTTCTAGTCTTTTGATTAGA
>NZ_JACNDD010000313.1:0-384 GCF_017351395.1 Pseudomonas sp. FW305-28 | reverse complement strand
GATGCGCCGCGGATCGAGCACGTCGCCGCCGACCATCAGGTAGCGCAGCGCGCCGAAGGCTGGCGCCAGGGCCTCGGCGTACTGATGGAACAGGCCGGCGGTGAGCCAGAGCACGCTGACTTCGTGGTGCAGCAGGTGCTCGTTGAGGCGTGCCGCGTCCAGCAGTGTTTCCCTGGGGCAGACCACCAGGCAGCCGCCGTTGAGCAGCGCGCCCCAGATCTCCAGGGTACTGGCGTCGAAGGCCGGGTTGGCGGCGAGGGCGAAGCGGTCCTGGGCGGTGAATTCGGCGAAGCCGTTGTTGCGCACCAGCCGGGTGATGGCGCGGTGCGGCACCTGCACGCCCTTGGGTGTTCCGGTGGAGCCGGAGGTGTACATGATGTAGGC
>NZ_JACNDD010000312.1:0-418 GCF_017351395.1 Pseudomonas sp. FW305-28 | reverse complement strand
CCACCTGGACGGCGCCCCGGCGCTGCTGGAGCTGCCCAGCGACCACCCGCGTCCCCAGGTGCAAAGCTACCAAGGCGCCGCCCTGGCCCTGCAACTGCCCGCACCACTGAGCAGCCGTTTGCGCCGCTTCAGCCAGCAACAGGGCCTGACCCCGTTCATGACCCTGCTCGGCGCCTGGTCGATCCTGCTCTCGCGCCTGAGCAACCAGCCGCAGGTGGTGGTCGGCACACCGGTCGCCAACCGCCCACGCCGGGAAACCGAGGCGCTGATCGGCTTCTTCGTCAACACCCTGGCCCTGCGCATCGACGTCCAGGCCCACAGCCGCGTCGACCAGTTGCTGGAACAGATCAAGGCCACCACCCTCGACGCCTACAGTCACCAGGACCTGCCATTCGAACAGGTCGTCGAAGCCTTGCAA
>NZ_JACNDD010000311.1:0-418 GCF_017351395.1 Pseudomonas sp. FW305-28 | reverse complement strand
GCACCTGGACGGCGCCCCGGCGCTGCTGGAACTGCCCAGCGACCACCCGCGTCCCCAGGTGCAAAGCTACCAAGGCGCCGCCCTGGCCTTGCAACTGCCCGCGCCGCTGAGCAGCCGATTGCGCCGCTTCAGCCAGCAACAGGGCCTGACCCCGTTCATGACCCTGCTCGGCGCCTGGTCGATTCTGCTTTCGCGCCTGAGCAACCAGCCGCAGGTGGTGGTCGGCACACCGGTCGCCAATCGCCCACGCCGGGAAACCGAGGCGTTGATCGGCTTCTTCGTCAACACCTTGGCCCTGCGCATCGACGTCCAGGCCCACAGCCGCGTCGACCAGTTGCTGGAACAGATCAAGGCCACCACCCTCGACGCCTACAGCCACCAGGACCTGCCATTCGAACAGGTCGTCGAAGCCTTGCAG
>NZ_JACNDD010000310.1:0-455 GCF_017351395.1 Pseudomonas sp. FW305-28 | reverse complement strand
AAAAAGGTCCTGCGCCATTCGCCCCCCCAGCACTTGCTCAACGGCTACGGGCCGACGGAAAACACCACCTTCACCACCACTCACGCCATCACCCTCGCGGATGCGTTGGCCGGTGACATTCCCATCGGCCGGCCCGTGGGCAACACCCAGGCCTACGTGTTGGATGAACAGCGCCGCCCAGTGCCGATTGGGGTGGCCGGCGAGCTGTACGTTGGTGGTGATGGACTCGCCCTGGGGTACCTGAACCAACCCCGACTGAGCGAAGAACGCTTCGTCGCCAACCCCTTCAGCCAGGCGCCCGGGGCACGCTTGTACCGCACTGGCGACCTGGTGCGCTGGCGCGCCGACGGCG
Source organism: Pseudomonas sp. FW305-28 (assembly GCF_017351395.1). Taxonomy (NCBI): domain Bacteria; kingdom Pseudomonadati; phylum Pseudomonadota; class Gammaproteobacteria; order Pseudomonadales; family Pseudomonadaceae; genus Pseudomonas; species Pseudomonas sp. FW305-28. Next base: position 103 of record NZ_JACNDD010000310.1, on the reverse strand, counting down.
TGCTGCTGTTTCTGGGCCGCAATGATTTCCAGGTGAAGATCCGTGGCTTTCGCATCGAGTTGGGGGAAATCGAAGCCCAGCTCAAGGCCCTGCCGGGGATCGG
>NZ_JACNDD010000031.1:0-50843 GCF_017351395.1 Pseudomonas sp. FW305-28 | reverse complement strand
GGAATTGAGGGGGGTCAGCGCTTTTCCAGTTTGTCCGGCAGCGGCGCGAACAGCGCTTCGATATCGTCGCTCTGCAATTTCCAATCTCCGGCCACGCGTCCGTCCAGCACGCCGGCCGCGAGGTCGGACTTTTCCTTTTGCAGCAGCTGGATTTTCTCTTCCACCGTGCCTCGGGCTATCAGCTTGTAGACGAACACCGGCTTCTCCTGGCCGATGCGGTAGGCTCGGTCGGTCGCCTGGTTTTCGGTGGCCGGGTTCCACCACGGGTCGTAGTGAATCACCGTGTCGGCCTCGGTCAGGTTCAGGCCTACACCACCGGCCTTCAGGCTGATCAGAAAGATCTGACGCTTGCCACTCTGGAACTCCTTGACGGGCGTGCGACGGTCCCGGGTCTGGCCGGTCAGGATGGCGTAATCGACGCCGCGTTTCTTCAGCTCATCTTCAATCAGCGCCAACATGGACGTGAACTGGGAGAACAGCAGCACCCGACGGCCTTCTTCAAACAGCTCGTCGAGCATTTCCATCAGGCTGTCGAGCTTGCCCGAGGTGCTGCCTCGGGCGGGCAGGGTGGCGTCGTTGATCAGGCGCAGGTCGCAACACACCTGGCGCAGCTTGAGCAGCGCCTCAAGAATGATGATCTGGCTGCGGGCCACGCCTTTGCGCGTGATCTCGTCGCGGACCTTCTTGTCCATCGCCAGGCGCATGGTTTCGTAGACGTCGCGCTGGGCATCGCTGAGTTCGACCCAATGGATGATCTCGGTCTTGGGCGGCAGCTCGGTAGCCACTTGTTCCTTGGTCCGGCGCAGCAGGAAGGGTTTTATCCGACCGTTGAGGTGCTGCAGTCGTACATCGCTGCCGCGCTTTTCGATCGGTACGCGGTAATCGCGGTTGAAACTCTTGACGTCCCCGAGCCAGCCCGGCAGCAGGAAGTGAAACAACGACCACAATTCGCCCAGGTGGTTTTCCAGGGGCGTACCGGACAGGCACAGCCGCTGGCGGGCGTTCAGCTCGCGGGCGGCCTGGGCGGCTTTGCTGGTGGGGTTCTTGATGTACTGGGCTTCATCGAGGATCAGCACGTGCAATGGCTGCGCGGCCAGGCGCTCGACATCCTTGGGTAGCAAGGCATAGGTGGTGAGGACCAGGTCGTAATCGGCCAGTCGTTCGAAATGCTTTTTGCGCCCGGCGCCATACAGGGCCAGTACCTTGAGTTGCGGTGTGAAGTGAGCGGCTTCGTCGAGCCAGTTGGGAATCAGGCTGGTGGGCATCACCACCATGCACGGGCGATCGAGACGCCCAGCGTTTTTTTCACTGAGAATATGCGCCAGGGTCTGTAGGGTTTTACCCAGGCCCATGTCGTCCGCGAGGATGCCGCCGACTTCCAGCTGCCGCAGTGATTGCATCCAGCTCAAGCCTTCTAGTTGATAAGGCCGTAGCGTCGCGTTCAGGCCTTCCGGCGCGGTGGTGGTGTAATCCTTGATGTCCCGCAGGCGCTGGGCCAGGCCGCGAATGTGTTCGCCACCTTCCCAGGTCAGTGGCATGTCCTGCAGCGGGTTCAGGCGCAAGGCGTCCGCGCTGTTGAGGCGCAGTTTGGTGGTGCCGGGTTCTTGCAGGTAGAACTCGCCCAGGGTCGCCAGCACCGGTTTCAGGCGGCCATAGGGCAGGGCCACCTGCTGCGGACCGAACTCAGAGTTCGGGCGGTTGGGCAGGTTGACCAGAATCAGTTCATCGTCCCGACGCCGGGCCAGGCGTTCCGGGTTGAACAATTCGATGTGCGAACGCATCAGGTTCAGCAGGATCGGCAGCAGGCTCAGGCGCTCGCCATTGACGATGATCCCCAGTTCCAGGTCGAACCAATCCCGTTCCGGTGTTTCCTCGACCGTGGCGTACCATTCGTCCACGGCCGTCAGGTCGAAGCCGAAGTCCTCGTCGATCTGCAATTCCCAGCCCTGGGTGCGCAGTTTCGGCAGGTCGTTGAGGGTGAACGTCAGCCAGGCGCTGTCGTTGACCATTTCGTACAGTTCGCCAGCGCTTTCCGGCAGGGCCTTGCTTTGTCGGGTCGCGACCTTGAAACCGAGGATTCGCAGCTGTTCGCGGTAGGACTGTTCCACATCGGTGTGGCGTTTTATCCGCAGCGTCTGGGTTTCCTGGCGAATCAGCACGTCGGTGTTGCGCTGGCCGCTGACGTACTCGTCCAGATAGCTGAAGGACAAGGCGGCGCGGTGCTGGATGTAGCGTTGCATCTTGCCGTTGCGTGGCTCGAAGGCGCTGAACTCGATACTGGCCAGCCACAGGCGCGGCACCGGTTGTATGTTGTCCACCAGCACTTGCGGTGGGGCCTTGGGGCTGCGGTTGTCCAGCACGGCCTGGAGTTTTTCCAGCAATTGCGCGTCTTTTTCGGCGGCCGGGTAGGCCAGGGTTTCCTGGACTTGCAGCAACACCGCCGCGCAGTGCTTGCAGTTGATGCGCACCGGGCAGGAGCACGCGGCTTCGAGCAGAATCAGCGCGCCCTTGGCTGACTCTTTAAGGCGAATGGTCTGACGGTAGACGTTGCCGCCAGAGCCTTCGCAACTGGCGGTGATGGTGCTGTCGCCGGCCTCGACGATCCTGACGCGGTTTTCCAGCGCATAACGGCGCCCGCGCTCCAGGCTCTGTTCCTTGAATCGATTGACCCAGGAAGGTGCCAGGGGTTTGCTCAGGGGCGAGGGCATAGGCGCGCCAATCAGTCCGGAATGACTTCAGGTGCCTGCCGTGGCGCGGGCGCGGTCAGCGAGGTGATCTTGATCAGCAGGCCGAGGTGGCCGTTATCGAGGAAATTCAGTTGGCCATTCTTGGTATGGCTCTGCTGTTTGAGGCGCTCGCTGGCAGTGACCAGGCCATTGGCGTCGATCTGGTTGATCCAGAAATCGGCATCCACGTCGGTGAAACGGCCCAGTTTCAGTTCCAGGGTGCCCTCGATGGGAAATTGCCCAAACTGTTCGGCACCATCGCTGATGGCGACTTTGCGGCCCTGTTCACCGAGGGTCTGCTGCCAGGCCTTGTGCATCAATACCGTGTATTGGCCGCTGGCGGTGAGTTTCTCGACGATGTTGCCCATGGCCGGCGTGCGCTGGCTGTCCGCGCCCAGGCGTTGCGCGCCGGCGTCCCAGTCTTCCGGTGCGGCACGGCTGATAATTGCCGGCTCGGCATTCTGGCGCACCAGAATCATTTCAACCTGATACAGGTCGTCGGCAAACGCCAGGGGGGCGACCAGGGTCATCAACAAGGTCAGTGAGCGGAACAGGCGCATGGGGCGTCCTTCAAGCAGTGGTCGGAGTGAGGCGCTCGAACAGCGCCTCCACGGTATTGAAACGCTCTTCCGCGCGTTCCATGGGCACCATGAATTTGAACATCGTGGCACCTTCGAACTTGTAACGTTTGGGCTGGCCCTGGATCAACTTGATCAGCACCAGTGGATCGACCGGGGTCTGGGCCTCGAATTCGATACGCCCGCCGTTGGGGCCACCGTCGACTTTCTTGATGCCCAGTTGTTCGGCCTTGAGCTTGAGCAACGTGGTGCGCACCAGGTTCTTGGTCGGTTCCGGCAGCAGGCCGAAGCGGTCGATCATCTCCACCTGCAGGTCCTTGAGGCCTTCCTCGTCGCTGGCCGAGGCGATGCGTTTGTAGAGGATCAGCCGCGCGTGGACGTCTGGCAGGTAGTCTTCCGGGATCAGCGCCGGCACCCGCAGGTTGATTTCCGGCCCGCCGCCCAGGGGTTGATCGAGGTTCGGCTGTTCGCCCTTGCGGATCGACTTGACCGCGCGTTCGAGCATTTCCATGTACAGGGTGAAGCCGACGGCCTGGATCTGGCCGCTCTGGCCGTCGCCGAGCAATTCGCCGGCACCGCGGATTTCCAGGTCGTTGGTGGCCAGCACGAAGCCGGCGCCGAGGTCCTGGGTGTTAGCGATGGCTTCCAGGCGCTTTTCCGCATCCGGGGTGATCTGCTGGCGCGGTGGCGTCAACAGATAGGCATAGGCCTGGTGGTGGCTACGACCGACTCGGCCGCGCAACTGGTGCAGTTGGGCCAGGCCGAATTTGTCGGCGCGCTCGATGATGATGGTGTTGGCGCTCGGTACGTCGATGCCGGTCTCGATGATGGTCGAGGCGATCAATACGTTGAAGCGCTTGTGGTAGAAGTCGCTCATCACCTGTTCGAGTTCACGTTCGCGCATCTGCCCGTGGCCGATGCCGATGCGCGCTTCCGGCACCAGTTCGGCCAGGTCGGCGGCGCATTTCTCGATGGTCTTCACGTCGTTGTGCAGGTAATAGACCTGGCCACCACGCAGCAGCTCACGCAGCAGGGCTTCCTTGACCGTGCTTTTGTTCTGCTCCATGACAAAGGTGCGCACCGACAGGCGTCGGGCCGGCGGCGTGGCGATGATCGACAGGTCACGCATGCCCGACACCGCCATGTTCAGCGTGCGTGGGATCGGCGTGGCGGTCAGGGTCAGGATGTCGACTTCGCTGCGCAGGGCCTTGAGCTGTTCTTTCTGGCGCACGCCAAAACGGTGTTCTTCGTCGATGATCACCAGCCCCAGGTTCTTGATCTTCACGTCGTCCTGCAGCAGCTTGTGCGTGCCGATGACGATGTCGATCTTGCCCTCGGCCAGTTCGGCCACGGCGGCGTTCACTTCCTTGGTGGATTTGAAGCGGCTCATCACTTCCACGGTCACCGGCCAGTCGGCGAAGCGGTCGCGGAAACTGTTGTAGTGCTGCTGGGCGAGCAGGGTGGTCGGGACCAGGATCGCCACCTGCTTGCCACCGTGCACGGCAATGAACGCGGCGCGCATCGCCACTTCGGTCTTGCCGAAGCCCACGTCGCCGCACACCAGCCGGTCCATGGGCTTGGGCGCGAGCATGTCGGCGCGCACGGCTTCGATGGTGGTCTGCTGGTCGACGGTTTCTTCGAACGGGAAACCGGCGCTGAAGGTTTCGTAGTCGGCTTTCGGATCGGCGAAGGCGTAGCCCTCGCGGGCGGCGCGACGGGCGTAAATGTCCAGCAGTTCGGCGGCCACGTCGCGCACCTGTTCGGCCGCCTTGCGCTTGGCTTTCTGCCAGGTTTCCGAGCCCAGGCGATGCAGTGGAGCGAGGGCGTCGTCGCTGCCGGTGTAGCGGGCGATCAGGTGCAGGTTCGCCACCGGCACGTAGAGCTTGGCGCCCTCGGCGTATTCCAGGGTCAGGAACTCGGCGGCCTGGTTGTCGATTTCCAGTGTCGCCAGGCCCAGGTAGCGGCCCACGCCGTGGTCGATGTGCACCACCGGCGCGCCTTCGCGCAGCTCGGTGAGGTTCTTGATGACGGCGTCGTTGGCGGCGTCGGCGCGTTTCTCGCGACGGCGGCGCTGCATGACGCGCTGGCCGAACAAAGGACTTTCCGCCACCAGTGCCAGGGCCGGGTCATCCAGGACCAGGCCGTCGTTCAACGGCGCGATGGTGATCGCCAGGCGATCCTTGCCGGCGACGAAGTCCGGCCAACTGTCCACTGTCTTCGGCCGCAGCTTCAGGCGTTCGAGCAGTTCCAACAGCACTTCGCGACGCCCCGCGGATTCGGCGGTGAACAGGACGCGACCGGGGAATGCGTCGAGAAAGCTCGCCAGTGCCGCCAATGGCTGCGTGGCCTTGGCTTCGATGGCCAGGTCCGGCAACGCCTTGGCCGGGAAGCGTTCGCGGCCGACGCCGGTTTCCACGTCCTGCTGGCTTGCTACCACCCGCGGCCAGCTCTTGAGGCGGGCAAAGCAGTCTTCCACCGGCAGGAACAGTTCGGCCGGCGGTAATAAAGGCCGGGAAGGATCGACGCGACGCTCTTCGTAGCGATTGCGCACATCGTTCCAGAAGTTTTCCGCCGCCTGCTCGATGCCCGGCAGGGAGAACACCTGGGTGTCCTGGGGCAGGTAATCGAACAGGGTGGAGGTTTCTTCGAAAAACAGCGGCAGGTAATACTCGATACCGGCGGGGGTGATCCCGCTGCTCAGGTCCTGGAAGATCGGGCAGCGGCGGAAATCCACATCGAAGCGCTCGCGAAAGCGCGCCTTGAAACGGGTCACGGCGTCTTTCTGCAGCGGGAATTCCTTGGCAGGCAACAGGCGGATCGACTGCACTTTGTCGATGGAGCGCTGGTTTTCCGGGTCGAAAGTGCGCAGGGTCTCGATTTCGTCGTCGAACAGGTCGATGCGATAAGGCAGTTTGCTGCCCATCGGGAACAGGTCGATCAAGGCGCCGCGTACCGCGAACTCGCCGTGCTCGTACACCGTGTCGACGCAGCGATAGCCACTGGCCTCAAGGCGGGTGCGCATTTGCTCGACATCGAGCTTCTGGCCGATGTCCAGCACCAGGCTGCTGCCAAGCAGGAATTGGGTCGGAGCCAGGCGATGTAGGGCCGTGGTGATCGGCACTACCAAAACGCCATGACTGAGCTCCGGCAGCCGATAAAGGCTGGCGATTCGCTGGGAAATGATGTCCTGGTGCGGTGAAAAAAGATCGTAGGGCAGGGTTTCCCAGTCCGGGAAATGCAAGACCGGCAAATCCGGAGCGAAAAAACTCAGCTCCTGTTCCAACCGTTCGGCGCTTTGGCTGTCGGCGGTCAGCAGCAGGGTAAAACGCTTTGCAGCGCTGGCAGCCTCGGCGATGGCCAGGCTCAGGGCGGCACCGGGCAGGTTGCCCCAGTGCTGTTTACCTGCCGCGGCAGGGAGAAGCGGAAGACGCAGAACGGGCACGGAAGATTGAGCTCCAGCATTGCGACAAAGTCGACAATTGTAGCGGGGGAAGGGGGCTGCTGTCAGTCGCAGACTACCCTGGCCGGCAGGAAAACCACGGCGCGACGGGCGCGCATTGCTCCGCCGAGGACTCGGCGGCATAATGTAGCCCCTTTTTTCAGCCCCTACATGTGGAAGGTTACCGTGACTCAGAAGCCCGACCAGTGTCTTGGTGAATGGATTGATCGTGAAGCGCTCGCCGAAGCGATGATCCCTCTCATCGGTCAGCTCTACCGCAATAACAACGTGGTGAGCTCGATCTATGGCCGCAGCCTGATCAACCAGTCTGTCATCGCGATCCTCAAAGCCCACCGCTTTGCTCGCCACCGTTCTTCCGACGACAGCGAACTCTCCGTCCACGAAACATTCCCTCTGCTCAAGGCCATGAGCGAGCTCAAGCTCGGCGCGGCGTCGGTGGACCTGGGCAAGTTGGCGTTCAAATTCCGCAACGAAGGCAATGGCCGTAGCGCCGAGCAGTTCGTGCGTGAAGAGATGGCTGATGTGGTTGGCCAGCAGAACGTTTCGGCTCGCAAAGGCACTGACGTGGTCCTGTACGGCTTCGGTCGTATCGGCCGTCTGCTGGCGCGCATCCTGATTGAAAAAACCGGTGGTGGCGACGGCCTGCGCCTGCGGGCCATCGTGGTGCGCAAGGGCGCCGAGAACGACCTGACCAAGCGTGCCAGCCTGCTGCGCCGTGACTCGGTCCATGGTTCCTTCAACGGCACCATCACCATCGACGAAGAAAACAACACCATCACTGCCAACGGCAACCTGATCCAGGTGATCTACGCGAAGAACCCGACCGAGGTGGACTACACCCAGTACGGTATCAAGGATGCGCTGCTGGTGGACAACACCGGTGTATGGCGTGACGCCGAAGGCCTGGGCCAGCACCTGGCCTGCCCGGGTGTCGACCGCGTTGTCCTGACCGCGCCAGGCAAGGGCAAGCTGAAGAACATCGTTCACGGCATCAACCACGGTGACATCACCGCTGATGACAAGATCGTCTCCGCCGCCTCTTGCACCACCAACGCCATCGTGCCGGTGCTCAAGGCAGTGAACGACAAGTTCGGCATCGTCAACGGTCACGTCGAAACGGTTCACTCGTACACCAACGACCAGAACCTGATCGACAACTTCCACAAGGGCGATCGCCGTGGCCGCAGCGCCGCGCTGAACATGGTCATCACCGAGACCGGTGCCGCCACCGCCGCCGCCAAGGCCCTGCCTGAACTGGCCGGCAAGCTGACCGGCAACGCGATCCGCGTGCCGACGCCGAACGTGTCGATGGCGATTCTCAACCTGAACCTCGAGAAAGCCGCCACCCGTGAAGAGATGAACGAGTACCTGCGCTACATGGCGCTGCACTCCGATCTGCATAAGCAGATCGACTTCGTCAATTCCCAGGAAGTGGTGTCCACCGACTTCGTGGGTTCGCGCCACGCCGGTGTCGTGGATGCCGAGGCCACCATCAGCCAAGATAACCGCGTTGTCCTGTACGTCTGGTACGACAACGAGTTCGGTTACAGCTGCCAGGTGGTTCGCGTGATGGAAGACATGGCCGGGGTAAACCCGCCAGCGTTCCCGCGCTAAGCCTTAGCCGCTTGTGAAAACGCCCCGACTTGTCGGGGCGTTTTTTTTGTCCGGGTTTTGTGGTGTCTGGGCTGGCCTCATCGCGAGCAAGCTCGCTCCCACAGTTTGATCGTGTACATCCTGTGGGAGCGAGCTTGCTCCGGGCGGCGATCCGACGATGGCGATCTGTCAGGCGCCGCTCGCCATCGAAGCTTGCGTAGCCCGCAATTCATGCCGATTGCCCTTGAACAACACCAGGGTCGCAATCAATCCCAGCACCGCCGCCCCACTGAGCCATATCCCCGGTGCAGCCTTGTTGTCGAGCACATGGATCAGGTAGGTACAGGCTGCCGGAGTAAATCCGCCGAACGTTGCTGTTGCCAGGCTGTAGGCCAGGGAGAAACCGGTGGTGCGTACCTCGACCGGCATGATTTCCGTCAAGGCCACCACCATGGCACCGTTATAGGATCCATACAGGAACGACAACCACAGCTCGACGATCAGTAAATGGCTGAAGCTGGGGTTGGCTACCAGCCAGGACAGCGCCGGATAGGCCGTCAGGATCGCCAGGATCGTCGCACCGAGCAGCAGGGGTTTGCGTCCGATCTTGTCGGAAAACGCCCCCATCACAGGCAGCCAGAAGAAATTCGACAAGCCGATGCACACCGTGACCAGCAGCGCATCCAGGTCCGACAGGTTCAATTCGGCCTTGCCGAAGGTCGGTGTGTAGGCGGTGATCAGGTAGAACGACACGGTAGTCATCACCACCAGTGCCATGCCGGCCAAGACAATGCCGAAGTTCTGACCGATGGAGCGGACAATTTCCGACAGGCTGGGGCGGTGTTTTCTTGCTTGGAATTCAGGTGTTTCTTCCAGCGAACGACGAATCATGAAGATGGCCGGGACAATCATGCAACCCACCAGGAACGGTACGCGCCAGCCCCAGTCGCCCATCTCCTGGGGGCTCAGCCAGTGATTGAGGCCAACCCCCAGCAGGCCGGCAAACACCACCGCCGCCTGTTGGCTGGCGGATTGCCAACTGACAAAGAAACCCTTGCGCCCCGGCGTGGAGATTTCCGCCAGGTAGACCGACACACCACCCAGCTCCACGCCTGCGGAGAAGCCTTGCAGCAATCGGCCCAGCAGCACCAGCAAGGGGGCCACCACGCCGAGGACGGCGTAGCCTGGCACGCAGGCGATCAGTATGGTGCCCATGGCCATCAGCGCCAGGGTGATGATCAAGCCTTTGCGACGGCCATGGCGGTCGATGTAGGCACCGAGAAAAATCGCCCCCAGAGGGCGCATCAGGAACCCGGCACCGAACGTGGCCAGGGACAGCATCAGCGAGGCGAACGCACTGTCGGCGGGGAAGAACGTCTTGGCGATGGCCGTGGCGTAGAAGCCGTAGACCATGAAGTCGAACATCTCCAGGAAGTTGCCGCTGACAACGCGAAAAATCGCCTTGCCGTTGCTCGTGGTGGAAGACATGGGTAGGTACTCACTCTGGCAAATCTTGTATGAGGGTGCTTGTACGCTGTGGGGGCAGCCTGTGGGAGCAAAGCTTGCTCGCGATGCATGCGACACGGTCCAGCTGCAAGGCTGCGTTATCGTTCATCGCGAGCAAGCTTTGCTCCCACAGGTGTGCGCCTACAGGTTCGCGCATGCACGCGCTGAAGCTCATAATGGCCGGCGCGGTTTTGAGGAGAGATGAAGATTTGTTAACTGGACGGTGGGGAAGGCTTGTGGTGCTGGCCGGCGTGTTGTCCGGTTGTGGCAGCGGCGACACCCTGGAACGTTTCGACGGCCCGACCATGGGCAGCCATTATTCCATTCAGTACGTCAGGCATTCCGCCGGGCCCGCGCCGAAAACGGTGCAGGTCGAGGTGGAAAACATCCTTGCCGAAGTGGATCGGCAATTCTCGACTTATCGCAGCGATTCGGACGTTGAACGCTTCAACGCATTGCCGGCCAACAGTTGCCAGGTCATGCCTGGGCCGGTCCTGGAGTTGATCCGCGTGGGCGAGCAGTTGTCGGTTCAAAGCGATGGCGCCTTCGATCTGACTGTGGAGCCGTTGTTGAACCTGTGGGGCTTCGGGCCCCAGTCCCGGGAAGAGAAAGTGCCGACTGCAGAAGCTTTGGCCTTGGTGCGCCAGCGCGTCGGTCATGGTCATTTGCGTATTGAGGGCGACCGGTTGTGCAAGGGTGCCGCGGTGGAAGTCGACTTCAACAGTATCGCCGCCGGTTATGCCGTCGACCGCATCGCCGCCAGGCTCCAGGCCTTGGGCATCGACAGTTACCTGGCCGAAGCCACCGGGGAGCTCAAGGCGGTTGGGCGCAAACCCGATGGTTCGGCCTGGCGCATCGCCCTGGAAGAGCCCCGGGATGACCGGCAAGTGGCGGAGCGTGTCATCGAGGTCAACGGCTACGGCGTTTCCACCTCGGGTGACTACCGTCATTATTTCGAACAGGGCGGTCAGCGTTATTCCCACACCTTTGATGCACGTACTGGTGCGCCGGTCCTGCATAACCTGGCGTCAGTCACGGTGATTCATCCTTCGGCGCTGATGGCCGATGGACTATCGACGCTGTTGCTGATTCTCGGCCCTGAACGGGGTTGGGACTATGCCCAGAAACAGGGCGTCGGGGTATTTTTCGTATTGCGGGACAATGACCGTTTCGTCGTTCGCACCAATGAAGCATTTGAACGGATGACGGGCGGAAAACCTCAATGATGACAGCGCCCTGAAAGGTCACCTGTGGCGAAATAGCGCAGGCAAAACTAGCCTACGACGCGACCAAGGGGTAATGTGCGCGGCGTTGACGCTTCTATAGACTGTGGCCGGGCTCGTGAACCGGCCCCAAATTGTTCCTTCATGCCGCAGGCCGGCATGATTTAGCCGCCGATGCCTAGTGAGGCGTCGCGGCCTGTTCTGAGGAGTACGCATGGCTGTCTACAACTACGACGTGGTGGTACTGGGTTCCGGCCCGGCGGGGGAAGGCGCGGCAATGAACGCGGCCAAGGCAGGGCGCAAGGTGGCGATGGTCGACAGCCGTCGGCAGGTCGGCGGCAACTGCACCCACTTGGGTACCATCCCGTCCAAGGCCTTGCGTCACTCGGTCCGGCAGATCATGCAGTTCAACACCAACCCGATGTTCCGGGCCATCGGCGAGCCGCGCTGGTTCTCCTTCCCGGACGTGCTCAAGAGCGCCGAGAAGGTGATCTCCAAGCAAGTGGCCTCGCGCACCGGCTACTACGCCCGCAACCGCGTGGACGTGTTCTTCGGCACGGGCAGCTTTGCCGACGAGCAGACGGTCGAAGTGGTCTGCGGCAATGGCGTGGTCGAGAAGCTGGTGGCCAAGCACATCATCATCGCCACCGGTTCGCGCCCCTATCGCCCGGCCGACATCGATTTCAACCATGCGCGGATCTACGATAGCGACACCATCCTGAGCCTGGGTCACACCCCGCGTAAGCTCATCGTCTACGGTGCCGGCGTGATCGGTTGCGAATACGCCTCGATCTTCAGCGGCCTGGGTGTGCTGGTGGAGCTGGTGGATAACCGCGGCCAGTTGCTGAGCTTCCTGGACTCGGAAATCTCCCAGGCCCTGAGCTATCACTTCAGCAACAACAACATCACCGTGCGCCACAACGAAGACTACGACCGGGTCGAAGGCGTTGACAATGGCGTGATCCTGCACCTCAAGTCCGGCAAGAAGATCAAGGCCGACGCCTTGCTCTGGTGCAACGGCCGTACCGGTAACACCGACACCCTGGGCCTGGAAAACATCGGCGTGAAGGTCAACAGTCGCGGCCAGATCGAAGTCGATGAGAACTACCGCACCTGCGTGCCGAACATCTACGGTGCTGGTGACGTGATCGGCTGGCCGAGCCTGGCCAGTGCCGCCCACGACCAGGGCCGCTCGGCCGCCGGCAGCATTGTCGACAACGGCAGCTGGCGCTTCGTCAACGACGTGCCGACCGGCATCTACACCATTCCGGAGATCAGCTCGATCGGCAAGAACGAGCAGGAGCTGACCCAGGCCAAGGTGCCGTACGAAGTGGGCAAGGCGTTCTTCAAGAGCATGGCGCGCGCGCAGATCGCCGGCGAGCCGCAAGGCATGCTGAAGATCCTGTTCCACCGCGAGACCCTGGAAGTGCTGGGCGTGCACTGCTTCGGCTACCAGGCGTCGGAGATCGTGCACATCGGCCAGGCGATCATGAACCAGCCGGGCGAGCTGAACACGCTGAAGTACTTCGTCAACACCACGTTCAACTACCCGACCATGGCCGAAGCCTATCGGGTAGCGGCCTATGACGGGCTCAACCGGCTTTTTTGAGCGGCTCCGGCCGGTGGCCTGAGCCGGCCGGGGAGACCGATTTCAGCCCTTCCCGAGGGTGGCAGTGGCCAAACCGGGAAAGTCTGTAATCAGGCTGTCAGCGCCAAAGTCGGCGAGCCTGCGCATCAGCGCGGGCTCGTTGACGGTCCACACCGACACATGCAGCCCCTGGCGCTGCGCCTTGATCAGGCGTTCCGGCGTGCACAGGGTCCAGTTCAGCGCCAGAATCTCGCAGCCGTAGCTCTGGGCGACCTTCAACGGGTCGAGCCAGGCGTATTCGGCCACCAGTCCGCGGGAGATGTCCGGGGTCAGGTCCAGGGCCGCCTTGAGCACTTCCCGGGAACTGGACGTGATGGTGATTTTGTCCAGCAGCCCGAACCGCTGGGCCATTTCGCGGATCCCCAACACGGTGGCCGCAGCGCGGGTGCGTGAAGCGCTCTTGACCTCCAGTTGCCAATGCTCGAAATCACATGTCTCGAACAGCTCCTCCAGGCGTGGGATCGGGCACGGCTTGATCCAGCCCGGGCCACCCTTGCGCGCATCGTAGGTCACCAGCTCGGCGGCGGAATGTTCCACCACCTTGCCGCGGCGGTCCGTGGTGCGCTTGAGGGTCGGGTCGTGGATGACCATCAACTCGCCGTCCATCGAAAGATGCAGGTCCAGCTCGCAACGGCGTACGCCGTGCTTGAGGCACTCCTGAAAACCGGTCAGGGTGTTTTCCGGCGCTTCGCCCTTGGCGCCGCGGTGGCCATAAATGAGGGTCACGGTTCTTCCTTATTGATACCTGATTCGGTCAGTTCCCGGGCCAGGCGCCGTTCTTGCGCCTGTTTCTGCAGGATGTAGCGGGCCAGCAACTGGCGCTGGGCGTCGGTGGGGCGTTCGAACTCGGTGCCCACGTCGTAGCCGTCGCCCTTGGGGTCACAGTGGGTGACCCGCGCCCGCAGCAGCAAACCGAGGGCCTGGGGCATCAGCACCAGCTTGATCGACAAGTGGGCGCCGACGGCGATTGGGGTGGGGTATTGGAAGTCGACGCCGCCTTCGGAAATGATCACCGGCTGTGGCTCGCCGATTTCGCCGAGCACCGTCAGGGCAATGACCTGGCTGAGCAGGTCGATGCGTTTGTTCATCGCCTTGAGGTACGCCGCGACGCTGCGTTCGCGCTCGCTGATCTGGCGCAGCAGGTGCTGTGACTCGAATTCGCTCAGGTGCAGTTCACTGAGCAGGTTGAACAGTGGAGAAGCATCCTGCAACACTTCCTGGCCAGCAGCTTCAGGAATGGAGAGGGGCCGAATTTCCAGTGCGATCGTGTCCTCGATACGGTAGTATTCGCGGCGATCTTCTTCATCTAATGTCGACATGGCGAACCCATGGTAGCGGCGGTGGTCTGAGTGTAAAGCTGGTTTGTGACCCCCGCCACAAGGACGTTCCTTTTCCCTCCGAACAAGCCCCGACATGTTCAGACCTCTCTTCGTATTTATCGGCACGCGTTATACCCGTGCAAAGCGTCGCAATCATTTCGTATCGTTCATTTCCCTGACGTCCATCATCGGACTGGCCCTTGGCGTGGTCGTGATGATCGTCGTGCTCTCGGTGATGAACGGCTTCGACCATGAGATGCGCACCCGCGTGCTGGGCATGGTGCCCCACGCGACCCTCGAAACCGGCGAAGCCATCAGCGATTGGCCGAGCCTGGCCGCCAAGGTCAAGCAGAACCCGCAGGTGTTGGCCGTGGCGCCATTCATCCAGATGCAGGGGTTGCTGACCAACGACGGCAAGGTGTCCAAGGTGTTGCTCAATGGCATCGACCCCGGACTCGAGCGGCAGGTGTCGATCATCGATAACTTCATGCAGCAGGGCAAACTCGACGACCTGGCGCCCGGCAGCTTCGGCATCGTCATCGGCGACAAGGCCGCGGCCAAGCTCGGCGTTGCCATCGGCGACAAGCTGACCTTCGTCGCCCCGGAGGTCACCGTGACCCCGGGCGGCATGTTCCCGCGCATGAAACGCTTTACCGTGGTCGGCATCTTCCATGTCGGCGCCGGCGAGCTGGACGGTTACCTGGGGGTCACCAACCTCCAGGACCTGGCCCGCCTGCATCGTTGGAAACCGGATCAGGTCCAGGGCCTGCGGTTGAAGTTCGATGACCTGTTCCAGGCGCCGCGTGTGGCCTGGACCATCGCCCAGCAGCTTGGCGAAGACCGCTACTACGCCCGGGACTGGACCCGCACTCACGGCAACCTGTACCAGGCGATCCGCATGGAAAAAGCCATGATCGGCCTGCTGCTGTTGCTGATTGTCGCCGTGGCGGCGTTCAACATCATTTCCACGCTGGTGATGGTGGTGAACGACAAGAAGGGCGACATCGCGATCTTGCGCACCCTCGGTGCCACGCCAGGGCAGATCATGCGGATCTTCATGGTCCAGGGCACGGTCATTGGCGTGATCGGTACGTTCGTGGGGGCCCTGGTCGGGATGTTCGCCGCACTGAATGTCAGCGCCGCGATCGCCGCCCTCGAGGGCCTGATCGGGCACAAGTTTCTCAACGCCGACGTGTACTTCATCGACTACCTGCCATCGCAGTTGCAGTCCGATGACGTGTTGATGGTCTGCGGCGCCGCGTTGGTCCTGAGTTTCCTCGCCACCCTGTATCCTGCCTGGCGTGCCGCGCGCACCCAGCCTGCGGAGGCGTTACGTTATGAGTGAGTCGGGCATGAGTGAAAAAGCGATCTTGAGCTGCCGCAACCTGGGTAAATCCTACGAGGAAGGCCCGGAGTCGGTGGTGGTGTTGTCGGGCCTGCAACTGGAACTGCACCCGGGCGAGCGCGTGGCGATTGTCGGTACCTCCGGGTCCGGCAAAAGTACCTTGCTCAACCTGCTGGGCGGCCTGGATACGCCAACCGCCGGCAGCGTCTGGCTGGCCGGCGAAGAACTGTCGGCGCTGAACGAGAAGGCCCGTGGCCTGCTGCGCAACCGTTCCCTGGGTTTCGTCTACCAGTTCCACCATCTGCTGCCCGAGTTCACCGCGCTGGAAAACGTCTGCATGCCGCTGTTGATCGGCCGCACGGCGATTCCCGAGGCCCGTCAGCGCGCCACGGCGTTGCTGGAGCGGGTAGGGCTGGGGCATCGCCTGGAACACAAGCCGGCCGAACTGTCCGGTGGCGAGCGTCAGCGCGTGGCGATTGCCCGGGCCCTGGTCAACAAGCCTGGTCTGGTAATGCTCGATGAGCCGACCGGCAACCTCGACTCCCACACCGCCCAAGGCATCCAGGACTTGATGCTGGAGCTCAGCACCTCGATGCGCACGGCGTTCCTGGTGGTGACCCACGACATGAACCTGGCCCGGCAGATGGACCGCGTCCTGCACTTGCAGGAAGGTTGCCTGACGCCCATCTGACCGACCGAAACCCGACACTTGGAAACAGTGCCGGGTCTTTTATTTTCATACGGTGCCCCGCGAATGTTCAGACCGTTATCGATCTTTATCGGCACGCGCTATACCCGCGCCAAGCGCCGCAATCGCTTTGTTTCGTTCATCTCCATGACCTCGATGATCGGCCTCGCCCTGGGTGTGCTGGCAATGATCGTGGTGTTGTCGGTGATGAACGGCTTCCAGCGCGAGATGAGCTCGCGCATCCTCGGCATGGTGCCCCACGCCACGATCGTCGGTGTGAACCCGATCGACGACTGGCAGCCGGTGGCCGCCGCGGCGCTGAAGAATCCCGAAGTCACTGCCGCTGTGCCGTTTACCGAGATGGAAGGCATGCTGAGCCATAAAGGTTCGATGCAGCCGATCCAGATCAGCGGCATCGATCCGGCCCAGGAAGGCAAGGTGTCCATCGTTGCCCAGCATATCGTCCAGGGGCGTCTCGATGCCTTGAAGCCGGGCGAATACGGTGTGGTCATCGGTGAGATCACGGCCCGGCGTTTCCGTTTGAATGTCGGTGACAAACTGACGTTGATCGTGCCGGAAGTCAGCACCGCGCCGGGGGGCATCACGCCGCGGATGCAGCGCTTGAACGTCGTGGGTGTGTTCAAGGTCGGCGCCGAGCTGGACGGTTCCATGGCCCTGATCCACCTGGCCGACGCCGCGCAGATGCAGCATTGGCAGCCGAACCAGGTGCAAAGCGTGCGCCTGGCGGTGAAAGACTTGTACGCAGCGCCGAAGGTCTCCGGTGACATCGCCACTGGCCTTGGCGCGGATTACAAGGCTGACGACTGGACTCATACCCAGGGCAGCCTGTTCAGCGCCATGAAAATGGAAAAAACCATGATTGGCTTGCTGTTGCTGATGATTGTCGCGGTGGCGGCGTTCAACATCATCGCCACGCTGATCATGGTGGTGAACGACAAGGGCGCGGACATCGCGATCCTGCGTACCATCGGCGCCACGCCGCGGCAGATCATGGCGATCTTCATGGTCCAGGGCACGGTGATTGGTGTCGTCGGCACGCTCATCGGTGGCGTGCTGGGGGTGATCGCGGCGTTGAACGTCAGTGCGCTGGTGGGCTGGCTGGAACGGGTCAGCGGCCAGCACATCTTCAGTTCCGATGTGTATTTCGTCAGCAACCTGCCGTCGGAGCTGCAGCGTGGCGACGTCGTGCTGATCTGCTCGGCCGGGTTCATCCTGAGCTTCCTCGCCACCGTCTAC
The DNA here is from genome assembly GCF_017351395.1 of Pseudomonas sp. FW305-28. NCBI lineage: Bacteria > Pseudomonadati > Pseudomonadota > Gammaproteobacteria > Pseudomonadales > Pseudomonadaceae > Pseudomonas > Pseudomonas sp. FW305-28. The sequence continues at coordinate 33,500 of NZ_JACNDD010000031.1, read as the reverse complement.
CCGGCATGGCGCGCGGCGAAGATCGAACCGGCGCAGGCGTTGCGGTATTCCTGATACCCCGTAGGTCTGGATGCTTGCCAGGCCTGTGGCTTTTTTTTGGAGCGCTTCGCGCTCCAGCGGGAGCAAGCTCCCTCGCCACAGGGGTTGTGTCGGGCTTAATCCCCCTTCGGCAATTCGATCAGGAACCGCGTCCAGCCTTCGGCCGATTCACAACGGATCTGCCCGCCATGGGCGCGGATGATCGAGCGGGTGATGGCCAGTCCAAGCCCCGCATGTTCGCTGCTGCCTTCCTGGCGGGCCGGGTCGGCGCGGTAGAAGCGGTCGAACAGGCGCGGCAGCAAGTCCGCTGCAATTCCTTCGCCACTGTTCTCCACACTAACGCTCACTCCTTGAGTCGCATCGACAATGTGCACCCGCACTTCGCCGTCAGCGGGGGTGAAGCGCAGGGCGTTGTCCAGCAGGTTGGAGAGCGCCCGGCGCAACATGTTGCGGTCACCCTCTATGCGGCCATCGCCCTCGCGGCTCAGGCGGACGTTGGTGTCTTCGGCCAGCGGCGCGAAGAAGTCCAGCAGCACGTCCACTTCCTCGGCCAATTGCAGCGGTTCGCGATTGAGCGCCAGCAAGCCGTGGTCGGCCTTGGCCAGGTACAGCATGTCGTTGACCAGTTGCGCCATCCATTGCAGTTCTTCGAGATTGCTGTGCAACGCCTCGCGGTAATCCTCCAGGGGGCGTTCGCGAGTGAGGGTGACTTGGGTGTGGGTCAGCAGGTTCGACAGCGGCGTGCGCAACTCATGGGCGATGTCGGCAGAGAACGCCGAGAGCCGCTGAAACGCATCGTCGAGGCGTCCGAGCATGGCGTTGATGCTGTGGGCCAATTCCGCCAGTTCGGCGGGCATCTGCTCTTCGGGCAGGCGGGCGTTGAGGGAACGGGCCGAGACGTTGCCGGCGATGGCGCCCATGCGTCGCAACGGCCGCAGGGCCCGCCGGGCGGCCCAGGCACCGAGCAGGGCGGTGGCCAGGGCCGAAAGGCCGACGGTCAGCCAGATCAGCCTTTGCATGCGTTGCAGGAAGTGCTGGTGGTGGGTGATGTCCAGCAACAGGGTCAGTTGCGGTGAATCGGCTCGGTCGGGATACAGCGGTGCATTCAACACCCGGTAATCGTTGTCGGCATCGCTGAGGGTCGACAGGCCGGGCCGCTCCGGCAACTGAGCCGGAATCCGGATCGAACTGTCGTACCAACGCACGCCATCGCTGCCTTTGATGCGCAGCGCCAGGTCGGCCTGACGGCTCAGCTCATCTTCCAGCCGGCGTTGGGTCTGCTCGGCGTTAAGGTCTTGCAGGGCGCGGCGCAGGCCGATCAGCTTGCCTTCGAGCAGTTGCTGGTCCAGCTCGATGAAGTGTGCCTCGCTGCCACGGCTGAACAGCACGCCGGCAAACAACGACACCACTGCCGTGCAGGCGGCGAACAGCAGCGCCAGGCGGCTGCTCAGCGACCACCGGCCCCTCACAGGCTGCGCTCTTCAAGCACATACCCCATGCCCCGCACGGTGTGGATGAGCTTATTGGGGAACTCATCGTCGATCTTGATGCGCAGGCGCCGGATGGCGACCTCGATGACGTTGGTGTCGCTGTCGAAGTTCATGTCCCAGACCTGGGACGCGATCAGCGATTTGGGCAGCACTTCACCCTGGCGGCGCAGGAGCATTTCCAACAAGGCGAACTCCTTGGCGGTGAGGTCGATGCGCCGACCGCTGCGTTCGACGCGACGGCGGATCAGGTCCAGGCGCAAGTCGGCCAGTTGCAGGCTGGTTTCCTGTTGCGTCGAACCGCCTCGGCGCAACAGGCTGCGCACCCGCGCCAGCAACTCGGAAAAAGCAAAGGGCTTGACCAGGTAATCATCGGCGCCCAGCTCCAGCCCATGCACCCGATCCTGTACCGCGTCCCGCGCGGTGAGGAACAGCACCGGGGTATCCAGGCCAGCCCCGCGGACGGCTTGCAGGATCTGCCAGCCATCGCGGCCGGGCAACATCACGTCGAGGATCAGCAAGGCGTATTCACCGCTCAAGGCCAGTTGCTGGCCGGTGATGCCGTCGGCCACCAGGTCGGCGTTGAACCCGGCTTCGCCCAGGCCTTGGCGCAGGTATTGGCCGGTTTTGGTTTGGTCTTCGACGATCAGCAGTTTCATGGGCGGCTCAAGGCTGGGTTGGGACAAGGGCGTTATACCGTGGCAGGCGGGCTGGTGGCGCAACCTGACAAAGTTGTAATCGAGCTGTCAGCCGACTGGCAGGGCTGCAGCGATAGAGTTTCCCACACGCTGAATCCGATTGGAGTATGGACATGTTGATGGGAAACCGCTTGATCCTGGCTGCTTGTGCACTGGCCCTCAGTGCGCCGCTGTGGGCATCGCCCGGTCATTTCGATTTTGGCCAGCCCGCGCCGGCGGCCAAGGCCAGTCGCAGCATTGACGTGGTGATGGGCGATATGACGTTCGATCCCGGAGCCCTTGATATCAAGGCCGGCGAGACGGTTCGGTTCGTGCTGATCAATAAGGGCCAGTTGCTCCACGAGTTCAACCTGGGCAACGCGGCCATGCACGCCGACCATCAACAGGAAATGCTCAAGATGCAGCAGAGCGGCCAGTTGATGCCAACCGCGATGAAGCCGGGGATGGATCATGCCGCCATGGGCCACGACCAGGCGAGCATGCGCCACGATGACCCCAACAGCGTGTTGGTGGAGCCGGGCAAGACCGCCGAGCTGACCTGGACCTTCAGCAAGGCCACGCGCTTGGAGTTTGCCTGCAATATTCCCGGTCACTACCAGGCCGGGATGAAGGGCGACCTGACAGTCAGTCAGTAAGCACTCAAAGGCTGCGGCAAAGGCTGATAGAATCCGCTGATTCTTCAGTCAGGTTTCCGTCATGCATCCCGCAGCCGAACATTCGCCGCTGGGCAAATCCAGCGAATACATCGCCACGTACACGCCGTCACTGCTGTTCCCGATCCCGCGCACCGCGAAATGGGCGGAACTGGGCCTGACGGCCGAGACCCTGCCGTACAAGGGCGTGGATTTCTGGAACTGTTTCGAGCTGTCGTGGCTGTTGCCGTCCGGCAAGCCGGTGGTGGCCATCGGTGAATTCGCGATTCCGGCGGATTCGCCGAATATCATCGAGTCCAAATCCTTCAAGCTGTACCTCAACTCCTTGAACCAGACCCCGTTCGCCGACACCGCGAGCCTGGAAGCCACCCTGCGCCAGGACCTGTCGGCTGCGGCCGGCAAGGCGGTGGGTGTGCGAATCCGCAGCCTCAAGGACGTGGAGCGTGAAGGCATCGTGGCGCTGCCCGGTACCTGCATCGACGATCTGGACATCAGCGTCGACTCCTACGCACACCCGCGCCCGGAGCTGCTGCGCTGCGATGCTTCACGCATCGTCGAGCAAAGCCTGCACAGCCACCTGCTCAAATCCAACTGCCCGGTGACCAGCCAGCCAGACTGGGGCAGCGTGGCGGTGGAATATCGCGGCGCTGCCCTGGACCCGGCCAGCCTGCTGGCCTACCTCGTCAGCTTCCGCCAGCATTCCGATTTCCATGAGCAATGCGTGGAACGAATCTTTCTCGACCTGCAGCGCTTGCTCAAACCGGAGAAATTGACGGTGTATGCGCGGTATGTAAGGCGTGGTGGGCTGGACATCAACCCGTATCGCAGTACCGAAGATGTCCAACTGCCGAACCACCGCCTGGTCCGTCAGTAAATTTTCTTGTGGAAGTGAGCTCTTGTGGGAGCGAGCTTGCTCGCGATGAGGGCAGCACCTCCAACATTGAGGTTGGCTGATACACCGCTATCGCGAGCAAGCTCCCTCCCACAGGGGATGCATTGCAGGCACGTGAAACTAAAAAGCCCTGCTATATAGCAGGGCTTTTTGCATGCGAAGGGTTCAGATCCCCATGTTGCCCAAGGCTTGCACGATGTTGCGCAAGGTCCCGGCCAGCGTGGGGTGCTCCAGCTCGAAGCGTTCGACGGCCAGGTTCACATTGTCAGCGAGGTTGGTGTCCTGTGTTTGGGTTTCCAGTTCAAGCTCGAATTCGATCTGTTCCATCAGCGCCTGCAGGTCGGCGCGTTCGGCTTCGGACAGGGGTGGATTCTGGTCCAATTGCTCGCGCAGTGTGTTGAGCTGGTCTTGCAATTCGCGGGCAGGCATTGGCGTACTCCCTTTATTGATAGGCACAGCCATGGACCGCGACGCTGCGTCAAAAGTCCATGGCCTGCCTTAAGAGTAATCCACACTGACGCGCCCTGCATGATCCCGGTCAGGGCTTCTCGCCTTTAATGCGGCGCAGGCAGATATCGGCCAGGCAAGTGTCGAGCTCGCCCAAGTGATCGATCACTGAATGCACCCCGAGGCCGAACAATTGCACGGTGGCCTTGGCGCGTTTGGTTTCCCGCGCCTGTTGGCTCAATGCCTGCCACTCGGCGGGCGCCAGGCCACACAAAGAGCCGCAGGATGCCAGTCCGATCGTCCATAAACCTGCATTGAGCCCTGACTGCAACAACCGCGGTTCGCCGCTGACCAGCACGCAGCCGTCCAACTGCTGGACGTTCAGCGCCATCAGCGCTTGCCAGCAGGCATGCGGTGCTGGCCATGGATAATTTGTTGCGGGAAGTTGCGGCGCTTTGATGGACGTGGGCAATGAAGCCGCCAGGCTATGGCTGATGGCGGGAGGCAATTCGTCGAGCCAGGCGCAGGGGATATTCAGATGTTGCAAGCGTTGCAGGCTTTCCAGGGCTCCGGGTGTCGGCTGGGCGTGATCCGCTGGTGCTGCCCCTGGCTGACGAATGCGCGCCCCGAAATCCACCAGGCATCCGCTGAGGCCAAACAGTACGGCGGTCAGGCTGGGGACGGGGAGGGGCAGGGCTTCGGCGCGGGGCATGGGAACGTCCTTGAAATAACCAGCAGCCTAATGGGCTCCGATGACAGTCCGGTGACAGTGAGATGAAGGCTGCCAGTTGCGGAAAAGTCCTACGGCCTGGGTGTTTTTCGGTGCTGCCTATCCACGCGTTCCGTCTTATACTAGCCAGCTTACCGCCTGGGCTCGGCGCCCTTGCCTGAATAATCCAAGGAGTTCTTCCCTATGCGCTGGAGCCATCGTCTAGCTCAGCTGTGTCTTTCCGCTTGTGTCCTGCTGGTTCCGTTCGCCACTCAGGCCGCGACGGAAGAAGATCCTTGGGAAAGCATCAACCGTCCAATCTTCACCTTCAACGACACCGTCGATACCTATGCGCTCAAGCCACTGGCCCAGGGTTATCAATACGTGACGCCGCAGTTCCTCGAAGACGGCATCCACAACATGTTTCGTAACATCGGCGACGTCGGCAACCTGGCCAACAACGTGTTGCAGGCCAAGCCGGCCGCCGCCGGGGTCGACACCGCCCGGTTGATCTTCAACACCACCTTCGGCCTGCTGGGCTTCTTTGACGTGGGCACCCAGATGGGCCTGCAGCGCAGCGATGAAGATTTCGGCCAGACCCTTGGCTACTGGGGCCTGGGCAGTGGTCCGTATGTGATGCTGCCGCTGCTGGGGCCAAGCACCCTGCGTGACGCACCGGCCAAGCTGGTCGATGACTACACCGCTCCTTATCGTTATATCGATAACGTCTCGGTGCGTAACTCCATTCACGGCCTGAACATCGTCGATACCCGCGCCAGCCTGTTGTCGGCCGAGAAGATGGTGAGCGGCGACAAATACGTCTTCATCCGCAATGCCTACCTGCAGAACCGCGAATTCAAAGTCAAGGACGGTCAGGTCGAAGACGATTTTTGATTTCGATTTGTAAAACCACAGAAGGCGGCCCAAAAGGCCGCCTTCTGTGCTTTGGCGTCGTGTTTGAGCGGGTTTGATCCTTCCATTGAGTTACGCTTCGCTCGGTTCTTATAACTCTCTGTGCTTTGACAAATAAAGACGGCAAGCGGCTATCTGCATGAGCTTGAAACGCCCCGCGGATGGGAGTACCGTCTGCGCCTTAGAAGGGCACCTCTGATGTAAGGGCGTGTAGGGCAAAGGCCTGACGCCGGTACGACAGAGAGGCTAGAAAGCGAATCCAGTAGTGCGTGCCAGGCCAGACCGCCCAGCCCGCTACGCCAACCTAATTCTGGCGCCGTTTGCCCACATGCCAAAAACCAGTGCCACGCTGCTGATAATCGATGATGACGAAGTGGTGCGAGCCAGTCTCGCAGCCTACTTGGAAGACAGTGGTTTCAGCGTCCTGCAGGCCAGCAATGGCCAACAGGGTCTTCAGGTATTCGAGCAAGACAAGCCCGACCTGGTCATCTGCGACCTGCGCATGCCGCAGATGGGCGGACTCGAACTCATTCGCCAGGTGACCGAGCTTTCCTCACAGACCCCGGTGATCGTGGTGTCGGGCGCGGGCGTGATGAACGACGCAGTCGAGGCATTGCGCCTGGGCGCGGCGGATTACCTGATCAAGCCCCTTGAAGACCTCGCGGTGCTCGAGCACTCGGTGCGCCGGGCCTTGGACCGTTCGCGGCTGTTGGTGGAAAACCAGCGCTACCGCGAGAAGCTGGAAACCGCCAACCGCGAGCTGGAAGCCAGCCTGAACCTGTTGCAGGAAGACCAGAACGCCGGGCGCCAGGTGCAGATGAACATGCTGCCGGTCAGTCCCTGGACCGTCGACGATTTCCGTTTTGCCCACCAGATCATCCCGTCGTTGTACCTGTCGGGCGATTTCGTGGACTATTTCCGCGTCGATGAGCGGCGAGTGGCGTTCTACCTGGCGGACGTTTCCGGCCATGGCGCGTCCTCGGCCTTCGTGACGGTGCTGTTGAAATTCATGACCACGCGGCTGCTGTTCGAATCCAAGCGCAATGGCACGCTGCCAGAGTTCAAGCCGTCGGAAGTCCTTGGGCATATCAACCGAGGCCTGATCAGTTGTAAGCTGGGCAAACACGTCACAATGGTCGGTGGAGTCATCGACGAGGAGACTGGTTTGTTGACCTATAGCATCGGCGGTCACCTGCCGTTGCCTGTGTTGTATACGCCAGACAGTGTTCGTTACCTGGAAGGGCGTGGTTTGCCGGTGGGCCTGTTCAACGAGGCCACCTACGAAGACCACGTACTGGAATTGCCACCGACATTCAGCCTGACGCTGATGTCTGATGGCATTTTGGACCTTTTGACAGAACCTACACTCAAAGAGAAAGAAGCGGCCTTGCCTGAACGGGTAAGCGCAGCGGGCGGCAGCCTGGAAGGCTTGCGTCAAGTGTTTGGATTAGCCACGCTCGGGGAGATGCCGGATGATATCGCCCTGTTAGTGTTGAGCAGGAACCTTTGATGAGTACCGGTAGAATCCAGTTCGCCGAGCAGGACGGCACCTTCGTCCTGAAGTTTGTCGGTGAAGTGCGCCTGACCCTGTGTTCGGCGCTGGATGCGACTATTGAGCGGATCTTCACCGCGCTGAACTTCAGCGCCATCGTGATCGACCTGACCGAAACCCGCAGCATCGACAGCACCACATTGGGCCTGTTGGCCAAGCTGTCGATCCTGTCGCGGCAAAAGGTCGGCCTGCTGCCGACCGTCGTCACCACCCACAACGACATCACCCGTCTGCTGCAATCGATGGGCTTCGACCAGGTGTTCAACATCGTGGGCGACCCTGTGCCGTGTCCGGAATGCCTGGACGACCTGCCTGACCAGGATCAGTCCGAAGAGGAAGTGCGGATCAAGGTGCTTGAAGCCCACAAGATCCTCATGGGGCTCAACGACTCCAATCGTGAAGCGTTCCATGATCTGGTGAATGCGCTGGAGCGGCCTTGAGTCTTGGGCTTTGTGTAGGCTGCACCGGCTTTATCGCGAGCAAGCTCGCTCCCACAGGTTTTTTGACGTTCTGACATCCCTTGTGGGAGCGAGCTTTCTCGCGATGGCGTTTGCCGACCCGCCACATTGCTTAAGCCAAGCCGCATAAAAAAGGGCGAACCCAACCAGGTTCGCCCTTTTTGCATGCCGGCTGAATCAGCTCAAAGCTTGGCTTGCAGCAACGCCTCCAGTTTCTCCTGGTCCCGGGCAAACTGACGAATACCTTCGGCCAGTTTCTCGGTCGCCATGGCGTCCTCGTTGGACAACCAGCGGAACTGCGCTTCGTCGAGGATCAAGCGCGCCTCTCCGGCTTGCCCTGGCGCCAGCTTGCGCTCCAGCTTGCCTTCGTCGGCGGCGAGTTTTTCCAGCAGGTCCGGGCTGACGGTCAAGCGGTCGCACCCGGCCAGTTGCTCGATCTGGTTGAGGTTGCGGAAGCTCGCGCCCATGACCACGGTCTTGTAGTCGTTGGCCTTGTAGTAGTTGTAGATGCGCGTCACCGACTGCACGCCCGGATCATCCGCGCCGGTGTAGTCGTTACCATTGGCTTTCTTGTACCAGTCGTAGATACGGCCCACGAACGGCGAAATCAGGAACACCCCGGCATCGGCACAGGCCGCGGCCTGGGCGAAGGAGAACAGCAGCGTCAGGTTGCACTGGATGCCTTCACGCTCCAGCTGTTCGGCTGCACGAATGCCTTCCCAGGTGGAGGCAATCTTGATCAACACCCGATCCCGGCCAATACCGGCCTTTTCGTACAGGTCGACCAGACGATGCGCACGCTTCAACATGGCCTCGGTGTCGAACGACAGGCGCGCGTCCACTTCAGTGGAAATACGCCCCGGGATCACTTTCAGGATTTCTTGCCCGACCGCTACGGCAAAACGGTCGCTGGCCAGGCCCACATCGCCCTTGCAGTCCGCCACGCAGGCGTTCAGTTGCTCGGCATAGCCCTGAATGGCCGACGCCTTGAGCAGCAGGGAAGGGTTGGTGGTGGCGTCCACGGGTTTGACGCGGGCAATGGCCTCGAAGTCGCCGGTATCGGCCACGACGGTGGTGAATTGTTTGAGTTGTTCCAGCTTGGAAGTCATGAGCGTGCTCTGTCCTATGGGTCCGTTGACATTACCCGAGGGCCGGCAGCCACTCAAGGGCGTGAAGAGGTATCGACGGCCCCAGCGGCAACAACCTGAAAACGGCTGTTTGAAAGGCCGGGGCGGTATCGGTAGATACGATGCCAAAACAGCGTGCAGGTTCAAAGCAAGTGACGGTTAACGCCCTTCCAGCAGTTGCCCTGCCTGATCCAGCAACGCCAACGGATCCTTGGTTTTGTGGATGTCCACCGACAACAACTGCCGAAACCGCCGCGCCCCCGGAAACCCGGTGCCCAGCCCCAACACATGACGGGTAATGTGATGCATCGACCCGCCAGCGGCCAGGTGATCGGCAATATAAGGCCGCAACTGCGCCAGCGCCTCGGCCCGGGTGATGATCGGTGCGGTGCTGCCAAACAACTGCTGATCCACTTCGGCCAGCAGATACGGGTTGTGATAAGCCTCGCGCCCCAGCATCACACCGTCGAACGTCTGCAGATGCTCGTGGCAGGCCTCCAGCGTCTTGATCCCACCGTTGAGCACAATCTCCAACTCCGGAAAATCCGCCTTCAACCGCGCGGCCACGTCATAACGCAGCGGCGGGATGTCGCGGTTCTCCTTCGGCGACAGCCCCTCCAGAATCGCAATCCGCGCATGCACGGTAAAACTCGTGCAACCGGCCTCGCGCACCGTCCCGACGAACTCACGCAACTGCTCGTAACTGTCCCGCCCATTGATCCCGATGCGATGCTTGACCGTCACCGGAATCGACACCGCATCACGCATCGCTTTCACACAATCGGCCACCAACCCCGGATGCCCCATCAGGCACGCGCCGATCATATTGTTCTGCACCCGGTCGCTGGGGCAGCCGACGTTGAGGTTCACCTCGTCGTAACCGTGCTCCTGGGCCATACGGGCGCAGGCGGCCAGGTCGGCAGGGACGCTGCCGCCCAGTTGCAGGGCCAGGGGGTGTTCGGATGGGTGATGGCGCAGGAAGCGTTCGTGGTCACCGTTGAGCAGCGCGCCGGTGGTGACCATTTCGGTGTAGAGCAGGGCGTGTTTGGATAGGATGCGTAGGAAGAAGCGGCAGTGGGCGTCGGTCCAATCCATCATCGGGGCGACGGAGAAGCGGCGGGACGGCTCGGAGTGGGATGATCCAGTGTTTACGAGGGCTTCAGGTTTTTCTGGTTTCATTAATACTGATCTTATATACAGCGGTTTTTACCCATTTTCCTTGTTTTTGGAAAGCGGCTGCTACATTGTAGCAACCGGTCTCGGCAATGTAGCAACTGGATATGGGCACGATCACATCACGCAAGCGCAAGGACAATTCGACGACTTACACGGCGTAGATTCGGATCAATTGGGACGGGAAGACAGTTTATCAGGAAAGCCAAACCTTCGACCGCAAGCTGGTGGCTCAGGCGTGGATCAAGCGTCGGGAAACGGAGCTTGCCGCGCCAGGTGCTATCGAACGTGCGAACCGCAAGGGTGTGACAATCAAGAAGATGATCGACCAGTACGGACGAGTACGAGAAGATCCGTCCGCTGGGGAAGACCAAGCGAGCAACCCTAACGGCGATTAAGGAGACTTGGCTCGGTGAGGCTGATGATTCGGCGCTGAATAGCCAGAAGCTAGTGGAGTTTGCACAATGGCGGATGGGCAAGGAGGGAGGCGGTGTCCAGGTGCAGACAGTCGGGAATGATCTATCGCACCTAGGCGCTGTACTTCGGTTGCTAGGCCGGCCTGGGGCTATGAGATAGATCCGCTTGCCATTACTGACGCTCGAAAGGTATTGCGAAAGCTCGGAATGGTCACTAAGAGCAAAGAACGCAATCGCCGGCCTTCTCTTGATGAGTTGGACAAGCTGATGAAGCATTACTTCGACATGCGGACTCGGGGTAATAACTCGATTCCCATGCCAAAAATAATCGCGTTCGCTCTCTTTTCGACACGTCGGCAGGAGGAAATTACCCGGATTCGCTGGGATGACCTCGACTGCTCGGGGCAGGCCATCCTTGTGCGAGACATGAAGAGCCCTGGGCAGAAAATCGGTAATGACGTCTGGTGTCATTTGCCTGACGAAGCCTGGGCTATTCTGCACAGCATGCCTAAGGTCGAAAGGGCGATTTTCCATACAACGCTGAGTCTGTGTTCGCGGCCTTTACACGGGCCTGTCCACTCCTTGGTATCGAGGATCTTCATTTTCATGACCTGCGGCATGAAGGAGTGAGTCGGTTGTTCGAGATGGATTGGGATATTCCCCGAGTATCGAGCGTGTCGGGTCATCGGGACTGGAACTCGCTCCGAAGATACACGCATTTACGTGGCCGGGGAGATGTTTACAAGGGATGGGCATGGCTTAAAGCAGCGATTCAATCATGATTCTGGTGCATGGAGCTCGATGTATCGAATTGAGCGCCTCTGCTAAATGTGGTATAAGGCCCTATTTTGTGAGCGGGTTTATTTAATGGAAGCTTCAGTCCCTGATATGGCTATAGTAGAAAAAAAGACTGAAGGCAACAGCCTCTCATCTAATTCCCATAAAGTAGTTAGTTTATTCTGCGGCGCCGGTGGTCTTGATCTAGGTTTTACTAACGCTGGTTTTGAGGTTTGCTACGCAGCAGATTATGACGCTGCGGCAATCAAAACATACAATAGAAATCATCCTGGAAATCTAGGACGTGTAATAGACCTTTTAGCTACAAGTGTAGAACAGTTATGTGATTCTATTGTTGAGTCATGTGGTGAAAGTCCGGAGATTTCTGGCATCATTGGCGGCCCCCCCTGTCAGGGCTTTTCTCGAGGGAATGTAGGGCGGCATGCGGAAGATCCTCGGAATCAATTAGCTCTAAAATATGCCGCGATCGTGAATTCTTTTTATGAAAATTTCGGTCTCAAATTTTTTGTATTTGAAAACGTGCCAGAGATTCGAGCTCAAAAAAATAAAAGTTTTTTAGAGGGATTGCGTAAAGAGCTTTCTCAGAATTTTAATATTTATGAGCGAGAGTTAAATGCTAGTAATTACCAGGTTGCGCAGGCTCGTCGAAGATTATTTATAGTCGGTGTGTGTAAGAGCTCTGGCGTGAGTGAGTTTTCTTTTCCACCGCCATCCCCTCTGAAGGAAAAGGTCGTAGGTGATGTCATTAGTGATTTGCCCGACCCCGTTTATCTAACAAGCAAATTAGTTCCAGAGTCGATCCCGTATCACCAGAATCATTGGACATCGCAGCCGAAGTCAAAGCGTTTTGAAACCGGAGTCATGCCCGTCGGTGGACGTTCATTTATTCAGCTAGACTGGACCAAGCCTAGTCGTACAGTGGCGTATGGGAATCGTGAGATACATGTACATCCTAACGGTAAACGACGTCTAAGTATTTATGAGGCTATGCAGTTGCAAGGGTTTCCATTTAAATATGTTTTAGAAGGAAACATGAGTCAACAAGTTAAGCAGGTTTCTAATGCTGTGCCACCTCCGGTTGCGGAAAAAATAGCGCAATCCATCATGGAACAAGTATTGTAGGGCGAGACGGTTATGGAAGACATCAGCGGAAAAAACAACTTGTCCGACGAGGAGCTGGAGCTTCGGAAGCAATTATCAAATACAAAGTTTTATGACGAGCCTGTGGTAGCGACGTTAAAAACCAATGAGCGTGTTTTTGCTAGAATTACAGACGGTATTTATCGAGAGCCTGCATCGGCGTTGCGTGAGTTAATTGCGAACTCTTATGATGCGGATGCGACAGAGGTCAGAGTTTTCACCGACGCTCCGCGTTTTTCAAAGATAGTCGTTCGAGATAATGGTCATGGATTAGATGAAAGTACCTTGGCGCACATTATCTGTAATATTGGCGGTAGTTTAAAGCGCAGTAAGGAAGGTAAGTTTCATGATGTTACTAGTGAGGTTGATAAGAATTTAAGTCCTAACGGTCGGCGATTAATCGGTAAGCTAGGTATTGGTTTGTTTTCCGTATCACAGATCACCCACCATATAGTGATAGTTTCAAAGGTCAAGGGCGCTAATAAACGACTGGTTTGCGATATAATTTTACGTCCTCAGTCCGAAGTTCTTGCTGATGTGGATGAGGATACGTATGTTACAGGTAAGGCCGAAATTACATATGTTCCGGCCGAGGATATAGAACATTCTGGAACGGAAATTACGTTGCTTAAGGTGCGTCCTTTCGTTCGAGAGAGTCTGCAATCCAAATTGCTTTGGAATGCTATACAATATGAGCGACAAGCAGGCGACGAAGTTGAAGAGGTTGAGTTTGAACTTGAAGATGAACTTAAGGAGCTACCTCGGGTACCAGATTTTCACATAGGTGAGGTAGACCCTGCAGATTCCGAGAGACTCATCACCACGGCGAAATTGCCTTGGTCGCCAGAAGACAATCCTTTAGAGAGGTTTAAGAAACTTGTATCAGAAGTTTCTCAGCTGACGGTGGATGCGAAGCGGGGTAATGTTAAGCTTAAGGAGTGTTTGGACGAATATCTGAGGATGATATGGTCGATAAGTCTTTCAGTACCAGTTCAGTATATCGAAAAGCACCCTTTTGATGTTAAAGCGGCTGACAATGTTGATGTTTATTTAATTAGCAATGGAGGGCGAGGCAGCGCCGCGACAAAAGTTGAGTTGGCCGACTCTGAAACAATCGAATCTAAACTGGGTTTTTCTGCTAAGCGCACTGAAAGCGAACTTCCGTTTCTGGTAATTATTGACGATGTAGAGTTGCGTAGACCAATTTCTATCGCAGGGAAAGCAGATCGAGAAAAAGGCCAGTTGATGTTTGTGGGTAGTGCTAGTCCTTCGCTAAGCAGCGTTCCTGAAAGCTATAGAGGTGGTGAACTAGAGTTTGAGTATTATATGCTGTGGAATCATAAGGTTGTTCCATTAGAGCATAATGGGTGCCTTATTCGTATTAATGGCGCGAATGGCACTCTATTTGATCATGCTTTTTTGGAATATCAGATATCAGAGCAAACCAGGTTGAGACAGCTTACTGGTGAGGTTTTTGCTATAAAAGGACTGGACTCGGCTCTGAATATCGATCGGGAGTCATTTAATATTGCTCATCCTCATTATCAATATTTGAAGAAATGGATGCATAACGCTCTTCGTCAGTTTATGAGTAAAAGTAAAGCTCTGAACAAAGACGATGCTACGGTAAGAAATAAAGCAAAAATTGATGAGATCAAAGAAAATATAAATTCCGTAGTTGACTATTTTACAGAAACTAGAAAAGTTCGCTTCTACTCATCTACAAAAGGTGAGCAGCCTTCGCTTTTGGATGATCCTGGTACGGTAAGTATTGAGCGTAGTGTTGTGTTCTCTTCGACTCGACCCGTGACCAGTACGGAAAAAGCTAGAATGGGACTGCATGAGGAAAAACTAATTGCAGTTGCTAATATTCTGGAATCGTATGGACTGCTGTCGAGCTTGAGTCCGTCAGAAGTAGAGAAGCTTATAGGTGCCATTGGTAGAATCTTTCTCTTGGATATTAAGAAATGATAGGCATGGATCGCGGTGACGAGCTGGAGTCGGATCTTGGTTATGATGATGTTGCTCATGCCAAAGTTTCTTTGAAGACAAAGTTTTTACCTTGGCATAAGCCGAGGAAGCAATACATTAGAAGTAATCAGTGGAATAGTGTCATAGTTAGTCTGGTGAATGCTTTGGATATCAAATCTAAAGCAAGGTCGTTGGAGTACCTAAGTCTTCCCGGGCCGGATCTATTAGATGTAAGATCGCTTTACACCGCTTGCGCCGAAAAAGAAATTAGCATTAGATTTACAGGTCTGAACGCTATAGCGGTTGAGGATAAAGAGTCCACGATGGATCAGCTTATATCTCTTGACGAGCTGCGCGGCCTTAAATATATCGATCCTTCCTCCGATGTTTATCGGGATCAGCTGGAGCGGTTATCGAATAAAGCCTCGATTGCGTATCAGAAAGTAATCAAGCAAGCTCGAACGTATGATGTGATTAACATTGATTTGTGCGGAAGTTTTCTGGAATCGCCGCCGATAGAAAATGAAAGCAGTTATTATAAAGCGTTGTTTGAATTGTTAAGGTATCAAGCTGACAATCGCACCGAAGATTGGCTGTTTTTTATTACCACACGTACAAACAAGGATATGGTTCATGCTGAGACCTTTGAGCGTTTTGTAAAGGTCCTGGAAGAGATATTTGATGTAGATCAAGCTGTTTATGATAAGTGCATGGAGCTTAAGATATTCGGTGAAGGTGTGCTGGTTGATCGCCGTATAGATGTTTCAAAAGTAGGTCCAGCTTCCTTTAATAATTTAGTAAGCGCAGGAATAGGTAAGTGGGTTCTTAGTGCGTTGACTGCAGAAACACCTGCGTATAAATCTAAAATGTTAGAGCTGTTTGGCTACAATGTATTACTCGATCCTGAGTCTGCCTGCGATATGATATCCTTCGGTTTTTGGTGTACGAAAATGCCGACGAGAGCAGTTGATGCATTCGGTCTTGCTGGGGGAGTTAACTTAAATAGTGAAGATGCAGAGATTGCTGTCAGTAAGTGTCGAGTGTCTGTCATTGACTCGATCTCTAAAATTGTAGATGTTGATAAGCATCTTGCAAATGATGAAGCTTTTGAAGAAGCCCTTCGTTCGTCTGTAAACCTAATGAAATCTGCGCGGTACGATGTGGATAGCTATGTAGCTTGGGCTAGAGATGAACACCTCAAGGTGAAGCAACTATTAGCGGTGCGGGGTTAACTTAGAGAGCGGGTATGGATGTTTAAATCCATGCCCTGCTCTAGCAGTCAGTTAGTGTTATCTTCCCATTAGCTTGTCATGGTCCGATATGGCTTTCGTTCTCTGTCGATCAATATAGTTTGCTAAATCGACCAGATGTACACCGAGTGCAGCTTTTTGAGAGTCTGCCCCAATCGCACAATCGGTATATCAATCTCCCCCGATAAGCACTTTAGTTTGAATTTTTCAACCGTCAAACCCATATAGTCACTACACACCTGACTGATTGGGGTGCGTGATCGCTCGGAGCTACGACGCGAAGCCTTATGTGAAAATGGGCAAGCCGTATTTTCAGATCAAGCACAAGCTGCAGAAACACGGCATCGTCCCGTTCTCGTCGAATTACGTGCTCTATGGCGACATGAGCGAGCGCGTGATGACGCTGATTGAATAGTTGGTGTCGGCTGTTGAGGTCTATAGCATCGACGAAGCCTTCGCGGACATGACCGGCATTGATGGCCGGGATGCGTTTGGCCGCCAGATCCGTAGCCACGTGCTGCGCTGCACAGGCATCCCGGTCGGGGTAGGGGCCGCTCACACCAAAAACCTGGCGAACCACACCGCCAAGCGGCTCCAGGTGCAAACGGGCGGCGTGGTCGATATCTGCGACCCGTTCAAGCGCGACTGGGTGCTGCGCAACACCGACGTGTCCGAAGTCTGGGGCGTCGGTCGCAAGATGAAACTTCATCTGGACGCCATGGGTATCAAAACTGCGATGGACCTGGCGAAGGCCGACCCGTGGACGCTGCGTAATAAGTTCAGCGTGGTGATCGATAAGACCTCCCGTGAGCTGGCCGGCACGTCGTGTCTGGAGCTGGACGAGCCAGACACGACGAAGCAGGAGATCTGCTGTAGCCGGATGTTCGGCAAGCGACTCACGGAGCCGGCACCGATCAAGGAGGCGGTGGCCACTTACATGATGCGGGCCTCGGAAAAGCTCAGGGCACAAAAGTCTCTTTGCAAGAAGATCCGCGTCAGCATCCGCACGGGCATGTTCAATCCGAAGGAGGCGAAGTATGCCAACGGGGTACTGATTGACCTGCCGTACCCCACCGATGATGTGCGGCTGCTGACCAAGGCTGCGATGGACGCGCTCGAACGTGTCTTCAGGGAGTACAGCAAGGCAGAAGTGCTATTAATGAATTTCTGTAAGATAGGAGAATACACAGACGATTTATTCGCCACCACTCAACCTGCCGATATCACGAACTTAATGGAAGTGTTAGATAAGGTCAACGGGCGCTGGGGAAGGGGAACGCTTCGCCCCGCTAGCGTGCCTATTGATCCAGCTTGGCAGATGCGACGGATGATGATAAGCCGTAGCTTTACCACTAAGCTAGATCAGTTGTGGATTGTTGAGTGTAAATAAGTTATCCAACTTCTATGCGAATAAAGGACTGGATAGGGTGCCACTCAGGAAGCCAGCTTTCAATTTCTCCGTTCTCTTTTAGATAATGGTGACTGGCTCCTAGTAGAGCGTGCATAGGCAGGGGGTGAGTGGCGCGTGGATTGTGAAAAACATCGAGCCCCTCGACCCATTGTTCAGTAGCAGAGCTCTCTGATACATAGTAGGAATAATGCTCTATGCTTTGCATTTCGTTACGTTTCTTGTATGCAGTTCCGTATCTTAAGATTTTAGTTCGGTTAGATCCAAATCCGGCTTGGAGACCAATTCTGTTAAATTTCGAAATTGTCGCGCTCGAGTTGAAAATCACTGCGCTGATATTTTCAGCGTCATCCAGTCCAAAAAAATTTGATTTAACTATTTTTTTACCCCATTGATGATTTTCAATGCGCTCAATAAAATTTCCGGGCGTCGGAGTTTCAAGTGGGCGAACACCATACAGATAGGCCGGCAAAGCATCTCGAGTGAGAGTCATTGCCGCAGGCGTGTGGAAATCCTGTATTGCTAGGACGAAGGGTTTTCCCTGCACGTTCTGTAGCTGCCAGTAGCGCTTGCGTAGTTTTTCAGTTAGCGGGCCAGCAAACTTAATTGGGAAATAATCACGTAACGCTGCCCTAAATTGGTCTTCGCTCTCAATCTCAGGAGGCGGAACAATATTGCCTTTTTTGTCCTTTGAGGGATTTACAGTTGTAGCTTCGACACAGAAGTCGCCCGCCAAACCCGTACAACAGAAATCCGGGACTGCCTTGGTTTTGTCTATAGCATGACCGGCTTCAGAAAATAATGAAAATAAATATAGTTCCCATATCCGCGAGTCAAATCCCGTAGTTTGGAATTGTTCGACAAAATTCCCGTCGGCATCCTCGTGCCAACGCATCATAGGTTCTATAATAGCCTTAGCAGGGGAGTATCCCTCAAGCTCTGTGAGAGAAAGGAACGATTGATTAAGAGGCTGTTTGGTTTTCTCCAAAGGCGTAAAAAAGTCTACGGGTTTCTTATCGTTGTCACCTTGAGTTCGAAGTCGCTCAAGGTTTGGTATGATTTCAGAAATTTTATGTCTAAGAGCTGAGCGTGCCAAAATTTTTGTTTTGAAGAATGCGGTTGAAGAAATCCAGCGATAACGTTGTTTTTCATCGCGAGCTAAAATTATTCCAGTGTACTCTTTATCTGGTTTGTCTCGTATAATTGCTGCTAGGATTCTAGAATTATCGGCTTCATACCATTGTAGTTCGTCGCCTATTAATACGGTCAAAGGGGTTTTGCAATATGCGGCGAAGGCGTTGAAGCGCTGTTTTGAAATTATCCGCATAACAGATCTCACAAGATATTAATGAAGAAGTCATGGATTTGGTTTAGACCATAATCTAAATCAATGCCATTTTTAGGTCGATAAGTCGACCGCCTAAGGAAAGATATCCGATTTCAACGTCCTATGTCCTAGAGTCGATGAGTTTCAAGCAGCTGCGTGGTGCAAAAAAGCTGAGACGTATTCAGATGTGATTGCTTCAAATTTGCTACGGGAAGCGTAGGGCAGTCACCGGGGAGCCAGTAAATCGATGTGTTTAGCGATTAGTTTGTCCAATCCATCATCGGGGCCACGTTGAAGTGCCGAGAGAGAGGGTGTGATGGAATATGTTCTAGGGGCATGGGGATCGGATGCAAATTGTGAAAGGGGCACAGTTTATCAGGCCTGGGTTGGCGTGAATGAGAGGGCGCTCGTACTCCGGCATTCAGAGTAATAACCCCCCGCCCTGACCTCACTCGCTCATGCGGGTGCTCACGACGGTTTCGAATTGGATTTCTATCAGGCTTAACGCGCCATCAGCAAATCCACAGCCCGTATCGATATAGATGACATTGCCCAGTCTCATGACCCCGGGTACGGTTGAGTGCCCTACATAGAGCTGGCTTATTCCATTGATGGAAGAGTGGTCTTGCCACTCGATTTTTTTCCTGGCATACAGCGCTGTTTTCAGGGCTTGTCGTTGATTCGACTTTCCAGATTTTCCGCTAATAGCATTCTTTGCTTCTTGCCAGTCATCGTTACTTTTAATAATTGGCGCTTCGGCGTGTACTATTCCAATTGTTTTATCGCTTGATAGATTGATTTCAATGATCAGCGGAAGCGCTTGCAAGGCTTGCAGGAGTTCATGTTGGAGAGTGGGTTGTAACTCGTAGAGCCAGGCCCCACCATTTCGGATATGCCTAGGTATATTCCCGTGGCCGGAGATGCAGTCAATGAGCATCTGCTCATGATTGCCGCGCACGGCATGGAACCATGGTTTCTCAAGCCAATTCAGTACATCTGTAGAGTCGGGGCCTCGGTCGATGAGGTCGCCCACAGAAAAGATACGGTCTGCTTCGGTATTGAAATTTACTTTGCTCAAGGCTTTTTTCAGAAGCGTGAAATGCCCGTGAATGTCGCCCACTACAAAGTCACGACCTTTTTCGTTGGGTGGGAAGGATTTTGTTGTGAGCATTTTTAGTGCTTTAGCAGATGTTAGTTGCTGACAACTGTAGCACTTTGACGGAATGCTCCGTAAGGCGCTGAGCAGGGTGATGTCGAGGCGATCAAAGTTGAATCGTTTGCCCAATACATTTCTCAAAAACCTGCTCCATAGGCTCCATGACGCAGTTATAAGCCGCGATATTGGCGCAGATCCACTCCTCCTTCTCAATCCCCCACCAACTGATTTCAAACCCGGCATTCATGATGAGGTGTTCAAACAGGATGCGTTGCGCACGACCGTTGCCTTCGCGGAAGGGGTGTACGACGTTGACGTCGGAATAGGCCTCTGCAACGGCGACGATCAGCTCGGCCCGCTCCATGCCCTCGAACCAGTTGGCCGCCGCTATGTTCATGAAGATCTTGTTGGCTTCCGCTTGCATGTACTGGGGTTGGCAAAAGCGGGTGGCTTGTTTGGACATGCCAACGGTGCGCAGTTCTCCGGCCCATTCGAACAGGTCCGAGAAGAGAACTCGATGAATGTTTTGAAGGTAGGCCAGGCTGTAGGGAGGAGGGCTGAATTCGACGTTGTCCGCTGCGATGGCCGAGAGTTGTTGTTCGGCTTCGCTTAGGGTTGGTTCATCTCGAATATCGAGCTTGTTGCGAAGGACCGTGGAGCCGGGGTAGCAATAAGCGTCTTCGCCGACTCCATATTTGTCAGCCATCAGGTTCTGGTCTGGGTGAAGGCCTTCAAGACCTCTTCGCGCGTTGGCATTTTGCGTTCGCCGTCCGCGAAGGTCGTTTTGAAGCCTTCCAGGCGCAGGCTAGCCGCGTAGTTGGATCTGCGCGTCCTGGCGGCATAGGCCTTTTTGGTTTCAAGGCTGACATTGCCCATGGGGCTGGACCTCAATCGCGTTGGTTGGCCGATTATAGCCCATCCCACCGGCATGGCCTACGTCATGGTCAGGGCGACTCATGGCAGGTGTTGAATTGACCAATGGCGCTTGCATTGCGGTGCATCTCAAAATACTGTGTTTATATCCAGTGTACGAGTTCTCTTCATGCAGCTTATCGCCAAGCTCGGCATTCTTGCCGATGCTGCCAAGTACGATGCTTCCTGCGCCAGCAGCGGTGCCCCCAAGCGTAGCTCCCGTGGTCGTGAGGGGCTGGGGGCCACCGATGGCATGGGCATTTGCCATAGCTATACGCCGGATGGGCGCTGCGTTTCGTTGCTGAAAGTGTTGCTGACCAATTTTTGCCTGTACGACTGCCAGTATTGCGTCAACCGTCGTTCCAGCAATGTGCCGAGGGCGCGTTTTACGCCGGAGGAGGTGGTGCGGTTGACCCTGGATTTTTATCGCCGCAACTGCATCAGTGGGCTGTTTCTGAGTTCCGGCATCATTCGCTCGGCCGATTACACGATGGAGCAGTTGATACGAGTGGCGCGGTTGCTGCGGGAAGAGCACCAGTTTCGTGGCTATATCCACCTCAAGACCATTCCCGATGCCGATCCGCTGTTGATCGAGGAAGCGGGGCGGTTGGCTGATCGCTTGAGCGTGAATATCGAACTGTCCTCCGATATCAGCCTCAAGCGTCTCGCACCGGAAAAGCAGTTGACGACCATCCGCCAAGCCATGGGCACCATCCACCAGGGGCAACAGGCGGTGGCCGGTGAGCCGCGGGCGCCTCGCTTCGCTCCGGCCGGGCAGAGCACGCAGGTGATTGTGGGGGCCGATGCCACCGATGATCACGCCATCCTGAGCAACGCCGAATCGCTCTACCAGGGGTACGGTTTGCGACGGGTTTACTATTCAGCGTTCAGCCCGATTCCCGACAGTCCTGCCAGTGTGCCCCTGGCGGCGCCGCCGTTGCTGCGCGAGCACCGGCTGTATCAGGCCGATTTTCTCATGCGCGGTTATGGCTACAAGGCAGGCGAGCTTTTGAGCGAAACCCACAACCTGGACTTGGACATCGACCCCAAGCTGGCGTGGGCGCTGGCCAATCGCGAGGTGTTCCCGCTGGATATCAATCGCGCCGAACCCGCATTGTTGGCGCGTATTCCGGGGATTGGCCTGCGTAGTGTGCAACGCCTGGTTGCGTTGCGCCGGGAGCGGCGGGTGCGTTATGACGACTTGGTGCAGTTGCGGTGCGTGCTGGAGAAGGCGCGACCGTTCATTGTCACCAGCGATTACCGGCCTGCCGACGCCCAGGTGCGCAGTGGTCTGCTGCGGGCGCGGTTGCGTGATCCCCAGCGGCCGGTGCAGATGGGGCTTTGGTCGTGATTGCCCTGGATTGCGAGGATGATTTCTCTACGTGGCGGGACCAGGCTCGAACGCTGCTCGGCCATGGCATCGACCCGAGCGATGTCACATGGGCCCAGGGCCCAATCGCCGACTTGTTGGCCGTGCCGGCGCCGCTGCCCCAAGGGCCGGGCCCGTTCCGTACGCGGGTTCCCGCAGCCTTGCTGACCCAACTCGAACAGGCTGGTCGCTACCAGGGCGAGCAACGTTGGAATCTGCTGTATGAGGTGCTTTGGCGGGTTGCCCACGGCGACCGCACGGCCATGCTCGCGGGCGACCGCCTGGGCAGTGAGCTGCAGCGGCGGATCAAGCAGGTCCAACGCGAGGCTCATCACCTGCATGCCTTCGTGCGCTTCGTTCCCTTACCGCAAGCATTGGCCGAGCAACTGCAACTGGATCTGGTCGCCTTTCATCAACCGGCCCATGACATCCTCGAAAGTGCCAGCGGCCATTTTGCCGAGCGGTTGGGGCAACAACGCTGGCTGATCGCAACGCCTCGCGACGGTATCCGTTTCGATGGGCAGTCGTTGGATTACCAGCGACGTTGCCCCGAGCAGTGGCAGCATTGGGCACGTCACGCTGAAGATCCCGGCGCCGAGCTGTGGCGGACCTATTACAGGCATATCTTCAATCCGGCGCGGCTCAATCCCCAGGCGTTGCGTCAGCACATGCCGGGGCGATTCTGGCAGCACTTGCCGGAAGGAGAGTTGATTCCGCGCCTGGTGGGTTTGGCGCGGCGGGGGAAGCAGCGGGATGGGCAGGCGTTGGAGGTGGGGGAGAAAATGGGCAAGCGGATTATTGTGGGTGTGGGTGTGGGTGAAGGCACTGAGGTAAGACAGTGCCTTGCTCCTGAGTAAATCGATCCTCTCAGTTCATACCGATGCTTTGGCTTTACCGGGCCTGGATGCGTCCACCATCTTGTGCAGCTCCTCAGTCATGGCGGCTAGGCGCTTTTCCAGATCCTTCACGTCGGACCGGGTAATACCGTTTGCATAGGGTTTAACTGTTCGGGTTCGCTTTTGGGCTGCCGGTAACAGATTGTGGGCAGTTTCAGATATCAAAGCCTGACGCAGTAGATTGTTGATGAGTGTCTGATATCCAGTACCAGCACTTTCGGCGCGTTCGCGAGCGGCCTCGATCACGTCCTCATCAAGCATGATGGTTATGCGGGTTTTGCCTTTGCTGCTTGCAACCGCCCCACGCTTGGCTGTGCTGAAATCGTATTCTTCTTTCATGGGTTCAACCTCCCAGGTACTGACGTAGTTCTTTTTTGGAGGCTAGTCGTGCGCTGATAAGACGAACGAAATCTGGCTCACGGTAGGTGTATGCAACGACGAGTACACGACCGCAGGCGTCTTGCCCCATGATAATCCACCGCTTTTCATCATGATCATTATCCTCACGCTCAAGAGCCATTTCGTCATAAAACACAGCTTCGGCATCGGCCAGGCTCACCTTGTGTTTCTTCTTGTTAGCGACGTTTTTTGCTGGATCATACTGAGTTATGAATGTTGTAATTATGCATATTCTATATGTATAAAAAAGACCCTGTGTCAGCCCTTTCGTTTGACTTGCAGCCAGGACGGGTGTGCTCAACCATACGATGAAACCTCAGCCCTTGCTTATGGCGCTGAGCGCTCATTCGTATCGAAATCATTCTTTGCATCCCACCGCCTGAACTGCTGAGTCCAGCTCCGGACACCTCCATCGGAAATTTCCCTCAAGCTGCGTCGCTCCCCGCTGACTATCCACCCAATCACCCCGTGCGCTAAGTTCTCTCCGTCGCTGCAAATTCAGCGAGAGGGTGTGGAAGCCCTCACGAAAACCTAGCGCGTTGCACCGCTAAATTAAAAAGCAGACGCTTTTCCTAGGTCTGCTGTTAAATTACGGCGGCTGTACGCGGGGCGCCTTCGGGTGCGCCGGGTCCTAGGTTCTCGGTCTTCCACACCCGCGTACAGCTGCCACCCACCAGGTGGAAGTGGTGAAGGCAGTTCCTTTACATAACCTAGGTACAAGCCAATGAAAAAACTCACCCCCAACCCTCCGACAGCCACAGCCAATCCAAGGTGGCTTTCGTCTAGCGTCACCCAAGAATATCTCCTGCCAAATATCCGAATCTCGATCCCGGATTCACTCCCTTCGCCAGTGGCCCCCGAATCCGCCACTGACCGCCCATCCCCGCAGGAGTAACCCCCATGTCCCGCTACATGCCCATAACTGGTATCGAAAACAATTTCCACGCGCTCCTGATCGACACGGAAGCGCCGTTGGACGTGTTGCACGATACCGCCGCTTACCGCATCGCCGCTGTCACCCAGTTGCTGGAAAACCTCGCCATGCGTTCCGACATCAGTACGGACGCGGTGGTACTCCATGATTTTGCCCAAGTGCTGGCGATCCCCCTGCGCGATGGGTGTGATTTGCTGGATGTGATCGGGCGGCGATTGCAGGCGCAGGTTCTGGCGTTGTAATGAAAGTGGGCGACCTCACAAGGTCGCCTGCATTGCCTTGCTCATCATCCTGTGCAGCCTGGGACCTGTGGGAGCGAGCTTGCTCGCGATAGCGGTGGTTCAGTTGATGGCGATGTTTGATGTGCTGCCGCCTTCGCGAGCAAGCTCGCTCCCACAGTTTTTTTCGGGTTGTTCACAGATAGTGCGTTCACCACAAATCCCTGTGTGGGAGCGAGCTTGCTCGCGATAGCGGTGTGTCAGTTTGCAGGATGCTGGATGTGCTGCCGTCTTCGCGAGCAAGCCCGCTCCCACAGGGTTTGGTGGGTACACAAATGTTGCGTACACCCTCAATCCACTGTGGGAGCGAGCTTGCTCGCGATAGCGGTGGGTCAGTTGATGGTGATGCTGGATATGATGCCGTCATCGCGAGCAGGCTCGCTCCCACAGTTTTTTCCGAGTTGTTCATAGATATTGCGTTCACCGCAAATCCTCTGTGGGAGCGAGCTTGCTCGCGATAGCGGTGGTTCAGTTGATGGCGATGTTTGATGTGATGCCGTCATCGCGAGCAAGCTCGCTCCCACAGTCAATCGGCGTGTACCTACCCTTTGCGAACAACGCTTGGGTGGTGTTGATCAGTTCGCACTCGGTGCGCTGCCCAGCCGATGCAACGAAGCACCCTCCAATGTCTTCCACAACTTGCGCATCGTCGGATTGCGATTGGCAATCGCACAATACGAGCGAATCTCCAATCGCGTGCTCCATTGCTCGCCGCCGGCCCGCACCAACAGCCCACGCTCCAACTCATCGGCCACCGCACTCTGCGGCAACCAGGCCACGCCGTAGCCCTCGATGGCCATGCGCATCAGCAGCATCGCCATGTCCGCTTCATAACAGCGCTCCAGCGCGATGGGTTCAGGGCCGTTGTTGATGACGATGTCGGCGACGCGCCCGAGGAATGTCGTTGCCGTATAGGCCAGGTAGGGCACCGGTTTGCCGGCGCGACCGGGCAGGCGGAACAGCGGTTCGCCCTTGCGGTTGGGCGCGCATAAGGGAATGAACGCGTCGTGGCCGAGCACCAGGCTGCCAAAACGCTCGGCGTCCAGCAGGATGGGCGCAAGCGGGTGATGGTAGACCATCATCAAGTCACAACTGCCTTCCTCCAAGGCAATGACGGCGTCATGAATGTTGGCGGCCACCACCCGGGCGTTGAACTGCTCGTTGTGTTGCTGGAACTGCGACAGCCACTTGGGCAGGAAGGTCATCGACAGGCTGTGGCCGGCGGTGATCTGGATGGAACGGCCCGGCATTCGTTCCACGTCCCGCAGCGTCGAGCGCAACCTCAGCAATCCGGCGAGGGCCTCTCGGCTTTCATCGCAAAAGGTGACTCCCGCGGGGGTGAGTTGGACAGGGTAGGTGCCCCGGTCCACCAGCTTGACGCCCACCCATTCCTCAAGTGAGCGGATACGCCTGGACAAGGCCGATTGCGTCACGCATCGAACCTCGGCCGCGCGGGAGAAATTTTTCCATTCGCCAATCGCCAGAAGATCATCCAGCCATTTGAGTTGCATATCGAGAAACTCCCCCTGTGAGAGCGCGATTTTACTGGGCAATCCCCCAGCATAGCGCGGCCTTTCGCTAACTATTCCAAAAGCGCATGGGGTTAGCCGGATTACTCATCATCCTCTCGGATCCGCTCCTTAGAATCGATCCTGCCAAGTAAAAAACTCCAAGAACTACTTGAGGACAGCACCGTGAAGAAGAATAAGCTCCCACGTCGAATTGCAATGGGCATAGCCCTGGGCGTGCTGGTCGGTTGGGCGTGTCACCATTTCGCAGGGAGCGAGCAAAGTGCCAAAGAGATCGCCAGTTACTTCTCGATGGTCACTGATATTTTCCTGCGCATGATCAAGATGATCATCGCGCCGCTGGTGTTCGCGACGTTGGTGGGCGGTATCGCTAGCATGGGCAATTCTCGTTCTGTCGGCAGGATCGGGGCCCGGGCGATGGCCTGGTTTGTCACCGCCTCGGTCGTCTCGCTGCTGATCGGAATGGGGCTGGTCAACCTGTTTCAACCCGGTGCCGGGCTGAACATGGACGTGGCCCAGCACGCAACGGCGGCCGTGCCGGTCAATACTGGCGACTTCAGTCTCAAGGCGTTCATCGGCCACGTGTTCCCCCGCAGCATCGCCGAAGCGATGGCCAACAACGAGATCCTGCAGATTGTGGTGTTTTCACTGTTCTTCGGCTTTGCGTTGGCGGGGGTGAAGCGGGCGGGTTACACCCGGATCAGCGATTCCATCGAAGAGTTGGCGAAGGTGATGTTCAAGATCACCGACTACGTGATGGCCTTCGCGCCGATTGGGGTGTTTGCCGCCATCGCCTCGGCAATCACCACCCAGGGGCTTGGCTTGCTGGTGGATTACGGCAAGCTGATCGCCGAGTTCTACCTGGGGATCCTGATCCTCTGGGCGTTGCTGTTCGGTGCCGGCTACCTGTTCCTCGGTCGCTCTGTTTTCCACCTCGGCAAGCTCATCCGTGAACCGATTCTCCTGGCCTTTTCCACCGCCAGCAGTGAGTCCGCCTACCCGAAAACCATCGAGGCGCTGGAGAAGTTTGGCGCGCCAAAACGTGTGTCCAGCTTCGTGTTGCCCCTGGGCTATTCGTTCAACCTTGACGGCTCGATGATGTACCAGGCGTTCGCCATCCTGTTCATCGCCCAGGCCTACAACATTGATCTGAGTTTCACCCAGCAGTTGCTGATTCTTCTGACGCTGATGATCACCAGCAAGGGCATGGCCGGTGTCGCCCGGGCTTCGGTGGTCGTGGTCGCGGCCACGTTGCCGATGTTCAATCTTCCCGAGGCGGGGCTGCTGTTGATCATCGGCATCGACCAGTTCCTCGACATGGCCCGTACGGCCACGAATGTGGTGGGTAACAGCATTGCGACGGCGGTTGTCGCCAAGTCCGAACCCCACGAAGACGACGAGGAAGAGGGTGGACATGCCCCGGCTCGGTCGCGATCCGAGCCGGTGCCGGTGGCTTGAGGAGAGACTCATGAAGGCTAAAGCGAAGTCGAGCCACAAGGCTGTGGTGCGCAAGTTGGGGATTGTCGGCGGGCTTGGGTCACTGGCCGGGGGCGATCTGTTCTACAAGTTGGTCAAGTCCCGGGCGGTGCTCGAGGATCAGGGGCGCTACCATTTCCTGTTCGAGCAGCACCCCTTCAAGGACGTGCTGCTGCCGCTGGACCAGGGCGCTAACATGACGTCGCGCAAGTTCTATGTGTTCCAGGTGTGCAAGTCGTTCGAGGACAGTGGCTTCGATGCGGTGATGCTTCCATGCTTCGCCAGCCATACGTTTCGCGCTGAAATCGAGGAGGCGCTGGGCATTCCCGTGCTGGACATGATGGCCGCCTTGACCCAGCACATCAGCCACACGGTGCCGTCCCAGGCGACGTTGGGGGTGATCGCCTCCGACTTTGTGCGCCATTGCGGATTGTTCGAGCGACATTTTGGCAAAGACTTTCAGATCGTTTACCCCGACGCAGACGCTCAAGCGGGTTTGATGGAGGCGATGTACGGCCTCAATGGCATCAAGGACGGTCATCTCGAAGGCGTGCCGCTTGAGGCGGTCTATCGGGCGTGTCTCTCATTGCAGGCCCAGGGTGCGACGGTGATCCTGCCCGGCATGACCGAGCTTTCCCTGGTCTGTGCCGACTTGCAGCGTCGCGGGATCACCGTGCTGGACATCAATGAGATCTACGCCGACTTCGCGACGCTGGACCAGCAGCCCAGGCGCCCACCCTTCAAGCTGGGTATCGTGGGGGGCGTCGGGCCTGCCGCCACGGTGGATTTCATGGCCAAGGTGGTGGCCAATACGCCAGCGGGAAAGGACCAGGACCACATCAAGATGGTGGTCGAGCAAAACCCGCAGATACCGGACCGGACGGCGAACCTGTTGCGGGATGAGACCGATCCGACGATGGCGATGTACGCCACGTGCAAACGTCTCGAAAGCGCCGGTGCCAACGCCATCGCAATTCCCTGCAACACCGCCCATGCCTTCGTCGAGCGGATCCAGGCGCACCTGAGGGTGCCCATCGTGAACATGCTGAGCGAGACGGTGGCGTGGATCGCGGGCGCTTATGGTTCGGACAAGGCGATTGGCCTGCTGGCGACGTCCGGTACGGTGCAGAGCCAGGTCTATCACCAGGCAGCGCGTCATGCCGGGCTCCAGCTCCTTACGCCAGGTGTCGATTACCAGGCGATGGTCATGGACGCCATCTACGGACCACGGGGTATCAAGGCTGGCTTCACGCAAGGGCTCTGCAGGGAGCAATTGTTGCTGGCGGCTGAGCACCTGTGCGAGTTGGGGGCTGGGGTCTTGATCCTGGGATGTACGGAGTTGCCGCTGGTGCTGGCGCATTGCGAGGCGTTCGATATCAATGGGCACACGGTGGCGCTGGTTGATCCGACGATGATTCTGGCGTTGAGGTGTGTGACGTTGGCGCAGAGGGCTGACAAGCCGATGAGCGTTCTGAAAACGTCGAAGGATGTTGCTGCTATCTGACGGTTGAAATTTGGCCCTTGTGGCGAGGGAGCTTGCTCCCGCTTGAGTGCGAAGCGCTCACAAAAGGGGCTGCTACGCAGCCCAGCGGGAGCAAGCTCCCTCGCCACAATGAGTCAGACCACAATGAGTCAAACCTGAATCTATCAAACC
The DNA here is from genome assembly GCF_017351395.1 of Pseudomonas sp. FW305-28. Classification (NCBI taxonomy): domain Bacteria; kingdom Pseudomonadati; phylum Pseudomonadota; class Gammaproteobacteria; order Pseudomonadales; family Pseudomonadaceae; genus Pseudomonas; species Pseudomonas sp. FW305-28. The sequence goes on along the minus strand of NZ_JACNDD010000031.1, from coordinate 4,440 downwards.
GCCTTGGTGTGGTTGGCCGGCCCGCGCAACGCCGCAATGTCCCGCTTGGGTGGCACGCCAAACAAACGGGCGTATTCGCGGCTGAATTGTGAAGGGCTTTCGTAACCCACCTTGAAGGCCGCACTCGCGACGTCCACGTGTTCATTGAGCATCAAGCGTTTGGCTTCGTTCAACCGCAGCCACTTCTGGTATTGCAGCGGGCTCATCGCCGTGAGCTGGCGGAAGTGGTGGTGAAACGTCGGCGCGCTCATTTGCACCCGCGCCGCGAGGTCGTCCACGCGCACGGGCTCGGTGTAGTTCAATTTCAGCCAGTCGATGGCCTTGGCGATCCGGTAGCCCTGGCTATCGACCGAGGCGATCTGCCGCAGTCGGGCGGCCTGGTCGCTGAGCAGCAGCCGGTAGTGGATCTCGCGCTGGATCAACGGTGCCAGTATGGGGATCGCTTCCGGTTCGTCGAGCAGCGCCAGCAGGCGTGCGAACGGCGCCAAAAGGTCCGGCGTCGCGGTGCCGATTCCTGCGCCGATCCCGACCGCTCGATCACGCGGCGGCGACAGGCTGCCCAGGGCGATCAGGTCGGCCACCATGCGCAAGTCGAGCCTCAGGACCAGGCCCAGGCAGGGTTGCTCCGGGCTTGCCTGCAGCACTTCGGAATTGGCCGGGATGTCCAGGGAGGTCATGAGGAACCGCTCGGTGTCGTAGCCATAGGCTTCGCCACCGATCCACACCTGCTTCTCGCCTTGGGCCACCAGCACGATGCTCGGTTCGATCATGCAAATCACCGGCGGTGCCGGGGCTTCACGCCGGAAGAAGACGAGGCCGGGAATGGGCGTTTCGAAGTCGCCCGGGTGTGGTGTCCAGGCGCCAATGACGGCGGTCAATGTCTCTTGTACGGATCTGCGTTGGACGGCCATGTCGGCTCCGGGTGTCATCTCGGCTCAAGCGCTATAGGCAGAACATTAACGCGCTAAACGAAGCGCTGCCTATGCGCGATGGAAGAACTCATAGGATCAGGCAAGCATCTCAGCGTAATGCGTTACCGACCGGCCGGATCGAGCGCTGAAAATAGTCCCTCACTCAATCCACCAAAGAACCGCGAGCAAGCTCGCCCCCACAGGGGTGGTGTGGCGGGCACGAAATATATGAACACCCCATTCAAAACTGTGGGAGCGAGCTTGCTCGCGATAGCGGTCTGCCTGAGGCGCCGGTGTCGGATGTGCCGCCGTCATCGCGAGCTCGCTCCCACAGCTCCATCAAGCAACACAGGATTGTCATTCAATGACCGATAACTCATTGCCACAAGACCCGCCCGCCTGGGGTGCGGTATTTGCCATGGCGCTCGCCGCGTTCGTGCTGGTTGCCTCGGAGTTCATGCCCGTCAGCTTGCTGACGCCGGTAGCGGCCGATCTTCATGTCAGTGAAGGGCAGGCCGGTCAAGGCATTGCCGTCTCTGGCGCGTTTGCCCTGATCACCAGCCTGTTCATCGCCTCGATTGCCGCCCGGGTCGACCGCAAATGGCTTCTGCTGGGGCTGACCTTGCTGATGATCGTTTCAGGCACCGTGGTGGCGTTCGCACCGAATTACCCGGTATTCATGGTCGGTCGCGCGTTGATCGGCGTGGCGATTGGCGGCTTCTGGTCGCTGTCGGCGGCCACGGCCATGCGGCTCGTGCCGGACGCTCAGGTTCCGCGGGCACTGGCCGTGGTCAATGGCGGCAATGCCTTGGCGACCGTGGTCGCTGCGCCGCTGGGCAGCTTCCTGGGGGCGATCATCGGTTGGCGTGGCGCGTTTTTCTGCATTGTGCCGGTCGCCGCCATCGCCCTGGTCTGGCTGCTGTTGCGCCTGCCCTCCATGCCTTCGAAGGCGAAGCAGGGCAGTACCAACGTCTTCAAGTTGATGACCCGGGCACCGGTCGCGCTGGGCATGCTGGCGGTCAGCACGTTTTTCATGGGCCAGTTCATGTTGTTCACCTACCTGCGCCCGTTCCTTGAAACAGTGACGCAAGTGAGCGTTTCAAGGCTGTCCTTCATGTTGTTGGTGATCGGTGTGGCGGGGCTGCTGGGCACCTTCCTGATCGGAACCTGCTTGAAAAACAACCTCTATCGGACGCTTATCGTCATCCCCCTGTTGATGGCCGTGATTGCCATTGCCCTGGTGGGGTTCGGCGGCTCGGTCACGATCACGACCCTCCTGCTCGGCCTTTGGGGCCTGGTGGCTACGGCAGCGCCCGTAGGCTGGTGGACCTGGCTTTCGCGAACGCTACCGGAAGATGCTGAAGCCGGTGGCGGCCTGATGGTAGCGATCGTCCAGCTCGCCATCGCAGCGGGCGCGACAGTGGGTGGCCTGCTGTTTGATCTGAGTGGCTATCGCGCGACCTTCGAAACCAGTGCGGCCGTGTTGGCCATGGCCGCTGTGCTGACGGTGCTGGCTGCTCGGTCAGCGGTCCGGGAGTCGTTATCGACTGGGGCGGCGGCGTCCTATGGCGCGGCGGGTTGAGGCGGATCATCCACGCCAGGAAGGGCGACCGTTGGGCGCTTGAGTTTGGTGGCACATTGATGGCTTGTTATGCTCTGGGTTTGTCATTCATCACGTTGGTTCATTGTGACAACAGAGCGAATTTCCCAATTAGAGCAAGCCCTTATGGCCGTGATCGCCGCGGCCGGGAAGATGGGCATCAGCCGCGATGAATTGTGCGTACAGGCCGTGGGTGGGCTGATATCCGATCCGTACTGGAGCTGGGCGGATGTTCGATACGCGCAAGGCGCGGCTGACGAAATCGACAATGCCTTGAATTTACTGGTAGGAAGACCGGCCCAAGAACTGACGCTACCGGTGCCCGGAAACGATCCAGCACTCGAATCAGCGCCGCAGATCTAGCGTGCCCTCCAATGAAAATGGGCGATCAAGGATCGCCCGTTTACGTTATAGGCCAAGGCCTTCTTCTACCAGCGAGAGCAAGGCGTCCTCGTCCAGAATGGTAGGTTCAGCGGGCTGTTGCCCTGTCGAGTGCAGGGCATGGATATGCCAAAGCGATTCGCCATGCTCACCGAGTGTGCGCACGATGCAGTGTTCCTGCCCTTTCATATGGACTTCAATGCAGCCCTCTCCCTTGGCCGAGAAGCGCGCAATCGGGTCGAATGAAATGCGGCGATGATTGCCTTCGATCATCAGTTGGTCGATGGCGTAGTTGTACGTCGAACCGCTGGAGTGACTTTCAAAGACGTGGGTGGGGTTGCGCCGAATGTCCAGGCCCGCCTCGCACACGGGAGCCAGCCAGGTTTCGATCTGGCGATACAGCTCGTAGACCTGGGCCGGCCAGTGCTCGATCGCCAGGTCGGCGCAGTTGTCGGTATCGGCGCGGGTCTGCTGGGTTTTCCTCAGTTTGGCCGCTAGCTCGTCTGCCTTGCTCATGTCGATTCCTTGTCGTGATGATAGGTTTTGAGCTTAGCTGATGGGGTGGGGTGTTCATTTGCGCCAGGTCATGGCGGGCTGGGAGCAAGCGCCTTCGCCACATGGAAGCACTGCCTGAGCGTTCTGTTCATTTCGACAATGCTTAAACGGCTAAGGCGCTGATCACGTGTTTCGGATCATTGTGAATCGCCCGCAGCAGCGCTTTAGCGGGGCCGGTAGGCTCGCGCCGTCCCTGCTCCCAGTTGCGAAGCGTGCCCAGTTGGACATCGATCAGTGCTGCAAATTTGGCTTGGGTCAGGCCGGTAGCCTTGCGTATCGCCTTCACTTGCAGTGCATCGACGATGAATTCCCGTGATGGCTGGCGTTCGCCTCGGACGATTTCATCCATCTGTTGCACGCTTTCCATCAGCTCATCGAAAAATTTGCTCATGGTTATCTCCAGTGCTCGACAATCAATTTCAACGCTTTTCGTTGATCGACAGTCAAGTCTTGCTGTTCATTTTTCGGATATATCATCAGTAACGCGATCCGCGAAGCATGGACGAAGTGGTAGTAGATCACCCTGGCTCCCCCCCGTTTGCCATGGCCTTTGGCTGCGATACGAATCTTTCGGATCCCCCCGGTGGCTTCCATAACTTCACCAGCGGAAGGATTGCAGACCCGTATTTTCTGTAGGACAGCGAAATCATCGTCATCCATCAGTTCTTTGACCCGACGGGTAAAAATTGGAGTTTCAATAAAAATCATTGCTAATGTACGCCAGTGGCTTACTTTCGAGCAATCCTATTGAAGCCCGACCTCCGATGCACTCCGTGAGTTGTAACCAAATTCGGGGTGCCCGATGATCAAGGCAAGACGTAGACGAGCACCCACCATGCACATGACAGCTCTAAGCAATAACGATCTGGGACCCTTGCGCGATGCACTCACCCAAGCCGGGCTACCCGTGGACGACCTGACATATTCCGGTCGCCAGTTCTTCAGCTTCAACCACCAGGGTGTCGACGTGGGGTTTGCTGGCATCGAGGGGGA
>NZ_JACNDD010000309.1:0-455 GCF_017351395.1 Pseudomonas sp. FW305-28 | reverse complement strand
GAAAAGGTCCTGCGCCATTCGCCCCCCCAGCACTTGCTCAACGGCTACGGGCCGACGGAAAACACCACCTTCACCACCACTCACGCCATCACCCTCGCGGATGCATTGGCCGGTGACATTCCCATCGGCCGGCCCGTGGGCAACACCCAGGTCTATGTGCTGGATGAACAGCACCGCCCAGTGCCGATTGGGGTGGCCGGCGAGCTCTACGTCGGTGGTGATGGCTTGGCCCTGGGGTACCTGAACCAACCCCGACTGAGCGAAGAACGCTTCGTCGCCAACCCCTTCAGCCAGGCGCCCGGGGCACGCTTGTACCGCACCGGCGACCTGGTGCGCTGGCGCACCGACGGCGTGCTGCTGTTTCTGGGCCGCAATGATTTCCAGGTGAAGATCCGTGGCTTTCGCATCGAGTTGGGGGAAATCGAAGCCCAGCTCAAGGCCCTGCCGGGGATCGA
>NZ_JACNDD010000308.1:0-498 GCF_017351395.1 Pseudomonas sp. FW305-28 | reverse complement strand
ACGATGGGCCCAGGTCAGGAAGTTCACCGTGTTGCGGTGCTCGATCATCACGCCTTTAGGCAGACCGGTTGAACCCGACGTGTAGATGACATAGGCCAGGTGCGAAGAGGTCAGCTCGGCGACCTCGGGATTCTGGACGGACTCGTCCTGCCAATCGCCGCTTTCGAGATTGATCACCGGCATCGAGGCTGCGGCCAGCAATTCAAGGGTCGCCGTCTGGGTCAACACCGCCGCCGGCGCACTGTCTTCCAGCATGTAGGCGATGCGGTCCAGCGGATACGCCGGATCCAACGGCACATAACCGCCGCCAGCCTTGAGAATCGCCAGCAACCCAACAACCATGTCGATACTGCGTTCGACGCAAATCGCCACCCGCGAATCGGGCTCTACGCCCTGTTTGCGCAGGTAATGGGCCAGGCGGTTGGCCCGCTCATTCAACTCGCGGTAGCTCAGGCGCTGCTCGCCACGGATCACCGCCACGGCATCCGGCGTACGCTG
>NZ_JACNDD010000307.1:0-575 GCF_017351395.1 Pseudomonas sp. FW305-28 | reverse complement strand
GCGGCGAAGTTGAAGTCGTGGCGCAGTTGCCAGGATTTTTCCTTGGCGTTGTCATAGCTGGAGTTGTAGCTGTCGTTGGCCAGGGTGCCGCCGCTGGTGCCGTTGACGCGCATCCAGGCATCGTCGCCGCCGACTTTCTGCAGGCCGACGTAGAAGGTGTTGCCGCCGTATTTGGCCGAGAGCATGGCGAACGCGGTTTTGTTGTCCAAGTCGCCGGCCAAGGCGCTGCCGTCTTCCTTACCGATGAAGTAGCCGAGGTTGGCGCCCAGGGTCCAGTCGCCGATGGGCTGGCTGTGGGTCAGGTTGAAATATTGCTGCTGGTAGATGTCGGACAGTTCCGCGTACCACACGCCAACCTGGGTGCGTTTTTCGTTGAAGGCGTATTCGCCACCGCCGAAGTTGAAACGGTCGGAGGTGAACGCACCGCGGCCGTTCATGGACATGTCTTCCATGCTTGCGTCGTTGCGCGGGCTGTTGCCACGGAACTGGCCGCCGTAGAGGCTCAGGCCGTTGATTTCGGTGGAGGTCACCTGGCCGCCACGGAAGGTTTGCGGCAGGGAGCGGCCGTCGTCGGA
>NZ_JACNDD010000306.1:0-729 GCF_017351395.1 Pseudomonas sp. FW305-28 | reverse complement strand
TGGGCAGTTGGCCAGGATCGCGGCGTCCTTGAGCGGGATATTCACCTGATAGTAGAAACGGTTCGCGACCCAGCCCTGGATCTGCTCGCGAGTGGCACGGCCTTCATACATCGCCACGTGATAGGGGTGATGGATATGGTAATACGCGCCTTTGGCACGCAGGGCCGTTTCGAACTCGGCGGGGGACAGGGGGGTGTCAGTCATTTCGGTTGCTCCTACAGTTCAATACTCATGCCGTCGTAAGCCACTTCGACATTGCGCCGCACCAGCTCGGCCCGCTCGGCGGAGTCTTCATCGAGGATCGGGTTGGTGTTGTTGATATGGATAAGGACCTTGCGCTGATTGGGCAGTTGCTCCAGCACTTCCAGCATCCCGCCGGAACCATTCTGCGCCAGGTGGCCCATTTCCCGGCCGGTGCGGGTGCCAACGCCACGGCGCTGCATTTCATCGTCGTCCCACATCGTGCCGTCCACCAGCAAACAGTCGCTGCCGGCCATGATCGCCAACAATGACTCGTCGACCTTGCCCAGCCCCGGGGCATAGAACAGCTTGCCGCCTGTGCGCAGGTCTTCGACGATCAGCCCGATGTTGTCGCCCGGGTGCGGGTCGAAGCGATGGGGTGAATAGGGCGGTGCGGCGCTACGCAGGGGCAGCGGGGTGAAGCGCAGGTTCGGGCAAGCGGCGATGGTGAAGCTCTGGTCGAGCTCGATGCGATTCCAGCTCAGCCCA
>NZ_JACNDD010000305.1:0-825 GCF_017351395.1 Pseudomonas sp. FW305-28 | reverse complement strand
GACCGGGAAATCCGTCGCGAGTGGATCCAGCGCCTGCTCGACCATGACGGCGCGCCCGGCGAAGACGGCGGCATCGAAGCCTGGCTGCGGCTGGGCCAGGCGGTGGGCCTGGACCCCGACCAACTGCGCTCCCAGGAACTGGTGTTGCCGGGTGTGCGCTTCGCGGTGGACGCCTATGTCAACTTCGCCCGTCGGGCCAGTTGGCAAGAGGCCGCCAGCAGCTCGCTGACCGAACTGTTCGCCCCGCAGATCCACCAGTCGCGCCTGGACAGTTGGCCCCAGCATTACCCGTGGATCGACCCGGCCGGCTATGAATACTTCCGCACCCGCCTGGGCCAGGCCCGGCGCGATGTGGAGCATGGCTTGGCGATCACCTTGCAGCACTACACCACCCGCGCAGGGCAGGAACGCATGTTGGAGATTCTCCAGTTCAAGCTGGACATCCTCTGGAGCATGCTCGACGCCATGAGCATGGCCTACGAATTGAATCGCCCGCCCTATCACAGCGTGACCGACCAACGGGTTTGGCACAAAGGAATTACCTTATGAGTTTCGACCGCAGCCAAACCCCGCGCTGGCGCCCCGGCTATCGTTTCCAGTACGAACCGGCCCAGAAAGGCCACGTGCTGCTCTATCCTGAAGGCATGATCAAGTTGAACGACAGCGCTGCGCTGATCGGTGGCCTGATCGACGGCGAACGGGATGTCGCGACCATCATCGACGAGTTGGCCAAGCAGTTTCCCGACGTGCCGGAACTTGGTGACGACATCGAGCAATTCATGGAGGTCGCCCGTGCACAGCACTGGATCGAACTTGCCTGACACC
>NZ_JACNDD010000304.1:0-848 GCF_017351395.1 Pseudomonas sp. FW305-28 | reverse complement strand
GAAATCGCCCTCGCCGAGATCTGGAAAGACCTGCTGCAACTGGATCAGGTCGGCCGTCACGACGGCTTCCTCGAACTCGGTGGCCATTCCCTGCTGACCGTGCAGTTGCAGGCCCGCCTGCACCAGGACCTCGGCGTCGAGATCGACCTGCGCACCCTCTTCAGCCAGACCTCGCTGAGCGAACTGGCCCAACGGGTGGAACAGGCCGGTCACTCCCACGTCCAGCCCATCGACGTGGTGTCCCGCGAGCAAGCGTTGCCGCTGTCCCTGGCCCAGCAACGCCTGTGGTTCCTCGATCAACTGGACCACGCCGCCAGCGTCGCCTACCACATGCCCGCCGCCCTGCACCTGCGCGGCAGCCTGGATCGCAATGCCTTGCAACGTGCCCTGGACCGCATCGTCGCCCGTCACGAAAGCCTGCGCACCACCTTCGAACGCCGTGACGGCGAGGTCCACCAGCGCTTCGCCGCCACCGACAGCGGCTTCGCCTTGCAGGAACACGACCTGCAAGGCCTGGACGCCGAAGCCCGGCAAACCGCCGTAGCGCAACTCACCCAGGCCGAAGCCCGGGACGCCTTCGACCTGAGCCAGGGACCGCTGATTCGCGGTCGCCTGCTGCGCCTGACCGAGGACGAACACATCCTGCTGGTGACCCAGCACCACATCGTCTCCGACGGTTGGTCGGTGGCGGTGTTGATCGGCGAGTTCAACGCGCTCTACGCTGCGTTCAGCCAGGGCCTTGACGATCCGCTGCCACCCCTGGCCCTGCAATACGCCGACTACGCCAACTGGCAACAGCAGCACCTGCAAGGTGAACGCCTGCACGCCCAGGTCGATTTCTGGAAAGC
>NZ_JACNDD010000303.1:0-895 GCF_017351395.1 Pseudomonas sp. FW305-28 | reverse complement strand
GAGCGGCACGTTCACCGTGACCGCGCTGGACGGTGTGCAGACCTTGAGTGTTGGCGGTATCAATGTGGTTATAGGCGGCGTGGCGGCGGGTTTCCCGCAGTCCATCACCACCGCGCTGGGCAACACGCTGACCATCACCGGCTACAATGCCAGCACTGGTGTGGTCAGCTACAGCTACACCTTGCTGGACAACGAAACCCATCCAAATGCCAACGGTGCCAATAGCGTTAGCGAACAATTCGCCGTTGTGGTTACCGACGATAACGGCACCACGGCCAACGGCAACCTGGACGTAAATATCGTCGACGACTTGCCCAAAGCCGTGGACGACAGCAACGCCAGCACGGCTTCGGAAACCCACCTGACCCTGACCGGCAGCGTCCTGACCAATGACACCCAAGGCGCGGATCACGTGGCGTCCGGCCCAATCACGCCCGGTACCTTCACCGGCACCTACGGCACCCTGGTGCTCAACGCCGACGGTTCCTACACCTACACCCTGAACACCGCGGACGCCGATTTCAAAGGCTTGCACGGCGGCGGCAACGGCAGCGAAACCTTCACCTACACCCTGACCGATGCCGATGGCGACACCAGCACTGCGAACCTGGTGCTGCAAGTGCACAACAACGACGACCCGGTGGTCATCACCGGCCTCGACACCGAGGGCGGTGAGCTGTCGTTGCAGGAAAAAAACCTCAGCGACGGCAGCAGCCCGGATGCATCGGCCCTGACCCAAAGTGGCACGTTCACCGTGACGGCGCTGGACGGCGTGCAGACCTTGAGTGTTGGCGGTATCAACGTCGTCACCGGCGGCGTGGCAGCCGGTTTCCCACAATCGATTACCACTGCGCTGGGCAACACCTTGACCATCACTGGCTACAACGCCAGCACT
>NZ_JACNDD010000302.1:0-898 GCF_017351395.1 Pseudomonas sp. FW305-28 | reverse complement strand
GCCACCCTCGAGGGCGTGCGTAACGAGCTGCAGCGCCAGTACGTTGCCCAGGGCCGCTACTCGGCCACCGTCGACACCGAAGTGGTGCCGCAGCCGCGCAACCGCGTCGGCCTGAAGGTCAACATCAACGAAGGCACCGTGGCGGCCATCCAGCACATCAACGTGGTGGGCAACACGGTGTTCCCGGATGAAGACCTGATCGACCTGTTCGAGCTCAAGACCACCAACTGGCTGTCGTTCTTCAAGAACGACGACAAGTACGCCCGTGAAAAACTCTCCGGTGACCTGGAGCGCCTGCGTTCCTACTACCTGGACCGTGGCTACATCAACATGGACATCGCTTCGACCCAGGTGTCCATCACCCCGGACAAGAAGCACGTCTACATCACCGTCAACGTCAACGAAGGCGAGAAGTACACCGTTCGCGACGTCAAGCTCAGCGGTGACCTGAAGGTTCCCGAGGACCAGGTCAAGTCGCTGTTGCTGGTACAGAAGGGCCAGGTGTTCTCGCGCAAGCTGATGACCACCACCTCCGAGCTGATCACCCGCCGCCTGGGTAACGAGGGCTACACCTTCGCCAACGTCAACGGCGTGCCGCAGCCGCACGATGAAGACCATACCGTCGACATCACGTTCGCCGTGGACCCGGGCAAGCGCGCCTACGTCAACCGCATCAACTTCCGTGGCAACACCAAGTCCGAGGACGAAGTGCTGCGCCGTGAAATGCGCCAGATGGAAGGTGGCTGGGCGTCGACCTACCTGATCGACCAGTCCAAGACCCGCCTGGAGCGCCTGGGCTTCTTCAAGGAAGTCAACGTCGAGACACCGGCCGTGCCGGGCGTCGATGACCAGGTCGATGTGAACTACAGCGTCGAAGAGCAGGCTTCCGGCTCGATCA
>NZ_JACNDD010000301.1:0-909 GCF_017351395.1 Pseudomonas sp. FW305-28 | reverse complement strand
AGTGTCGCCCTGGGGCGCCTCGTAGGTTTTGCTCGCCAGGGCTTCCAGGCCGGGGGCCGGCAGGGCGCGGCGGTCGAGTTTGCCGTTGGCGGTCAGGGGCAAGGCATCGAGGTGCACGAAAGCACTGGGTACCATGTATTCGGGCAGGTGCTTGAGCAGGGTGCTGCGCAGTTGTTCGGCGTTGGCCGGTTCGCCGCACAGGTACGCCACCAAGCGATTGTCTTCCCGGGCAATCACGACGGCATCGGTGACACCGGCACAGCCGAGCAAGACGTTTTCGATTTCCCCCAACTCGATGCGGAAACCACGGATTTTCACCTGGAAGTCATTGCGCCCCAGGTATTCCAGCGTGCCGTCGGCCAGCCAGCGGCCGAGGTCGCCGGTCTTGTACAGGCGTGCGTCCGGTTCGCTGCTGAACGGATCGGTGATAAAACGCTCGGCGCTCAGCTCCGGCCGGTTCAGGTAACCCCGGGCCACCCCAGCGCCGCCAATATGAATCTCTCCAGCTACGCCCAGCGGCGCCGGTTCGCCACGGGCGTCAAGTACGTGGACCTGGACGTTGGCAATCGGCCGACCAATGCTCGGGCGTTCGCCCAGGTCACGGATCAGGTCGATGGTGGCGTCCACCGTGCATTCGGTCGGGCCGTACATGTTGTAGAAGCGGATGCTCGGGCAGTTGCGTAGTTTCTCCCAGGTCGCGGCATTGATGGCCTCGCCACCGAGCAGCACGCTCACCGGCTGGTAGCTGCTACGTTCCAGCAGGCCGGCGGCGAGCAGGGTGTCGAGTTGCGACGGCGTGGAATCGAAGGCGTGCACCTGGTGCTGTTCGAGGAAGTCCAGCAGTTCATGGCCGCTGGCGCGGATCAGTTGCGGGATGATCACCAGCCGATGGCCGGAGAACAGCTGGGA
>NZ_JACNDD010000300.1:0-920 GCF_017351395.1 Pseudomonas sp. FW305-28 | reverse complement strand
CGGGCAGTTGGCCAGGATCGCGGCGTCCTTGAGCGGGATATTCACTTGATAGTAGAAACGGTTCGCGACCCAGCCCTGGATCTGCTCGCGAGTGGCACGGCCTTCATACATCGCCACGTGATAGGGGTGATGGATGTGGTAATACGCGCCTTTGGCACGCAGGGCCGCTTCGAACTCGGCGGGGGACAGGGGGGTGTCAGTCATTTCGGTCTCCGGGGAATAACCGTTGGGTTCTGTGGCGTCAGGGCTGGCCCCATCGCGAGCAAGCTCGCTCCCACACGGGTTGTGCTGTGAATCAGATATCAGGACTACTGTGGGAGCGAGCTTGCTCGCGATAGCGTCCTACCAGTCGGCACCAATGTCGACGGATACACCGCAAGCCCACCCCACATTGGTTCCGACCTTCCTACAACTCAATACTCATTCCGTCGTAGGCCACTTCAATCTTTCGACGTACAAGCTCGGCCCGTTCGGGCGAGTCTTCATCCAGGATCGGGTTGGTGTTGTTGATATGGATAAGGACCTTGCGCTGCTCAGGCAGTTGCTCCAGCACTTCCAGCATGCCGCCGGGGCCGTTCTGGGCCAGGTGGCCCATTTCCCGGCCGGTGCGGGTGCCTACGCCACGGCGCTGCATTTCATCGTCGTCCCACATCGTGCCGTCCACCAGCAGGCAATCGCTGCCGGCCATGATCGCCAACAATGGCTCGTCGACCTTGCCCAGGCCCGGGGCATAGAACAGCTTGCCGCCCGTGCGCAGGTCTTCGACGATCAGCCCGATGTTGTCGCCCGGGTGCGGGTCGAAGCGATGGGGTGAATAGGGCGGTGCGGCGCTGCGCAGGGGCAGCGGGGTGAAGCGCAGGTTCGGGCAGGCGGCGATAGTGAAGCTCTGGTCGAGCTCAATGCGATTCCAGCTCAGCCCG
>NZ_JACNDD010000030.1:0-50880 GCF_017351395.1 Pseudomonas sp. FW305-28 | reverse complement strand
TGTCCTTGAGCAATTGTTGCTGGGTGATGACCCGCCCCGGGTGCCGCGCCAGTTGCGCCAGGACGGCGTATTCCTTACGGGTCAGGGCCACTTCGGTGCCGTCCAACAGCACCCGTCGATAGGCCAGGTCCACCGTCAGCGGGCCGAACTTCAGCGCGGCCTCCTGTGGCTCGCCGGCCGGGGCCTGGCGCAACAAGGCGCGGATGCGGGCAAGGAATTCCTGGATGCCGAACGGCTTGGTCACGTAATCGTTGGCACCGTTGTCCAACGCCTCGACTTTCTGCGCTTCGCTGGCCCGCACCGAGAGCACGAGCACCGGCACCGTCGACCATTGGCGAAACTCGCGCAACACCTGTTGGCCGTCCATGTCCGGCAGGCCCAGGTCGAGCACCAGCAGATCGGGCTTGTTCAGCGCCGCTTGGGCCAGCCCTTCGGCGCCGGTGCCGGCTTCCAGCACCTTGTAGCCCTGGGAGCTCAAGCTGATGCGCAAGAATTTGCGGATCTGCGGTTCGTCATCGATGACCAAAAGGGTCGCGGTCTGGCTCATGGGGTTCGTTCGTTGCAATCCAGTGGAAAGGCACGCAAGTGACAAGAGAGTATCTCAGCCAGGCTCAAGCTTCATCGTCCATGCCCGGTTGCGCCTGCAACGGCAAGTGCAACGTGATGCAGGTGCCGCGTCCGTCAAGGCCATCGGCCACGCTGATTCGCCCGCCGTGGGCACCGACCATGCCCTGGCAGATCGCCAATCCCAACCCTGTGCCCTGCCCGCCCCGATCACCGCGCGCGGCGGTGTAGAACATATCGAAGATTTTCTCCCGCTCCTCTTCAGGAATCCCGGGGCCTTCATCGGCCACGGCAAAAAACACCTCATTGGCGGTCGCCCCGGCACACAGCAGCAGGCGTCCTTGGGCTGGCGAGAACCGCGCCGCGTTCTCCAGCACGTTCACCAGGGCCTGCTCGATCAACGCTGCATGCACATACAGCAAGGGCAATTCAGCGGGCACCTCGACCGTGAGCGCCAGGGGCGCCAACACCGCTCGCAGGCGATTCAGCGCACTGCCAACGATGTCGGCCGGCGCCACCCAGTCCCGCGCCAGTTTCAGGGCGCCGTGGCCCAGACGAGTCATGTCCAGCAAGTTCTGGATGTAGCGATCCAACCGCTCGGCTTCATCGCGGGTGCCTTCGAGCAGCTCGCGACGATCGGCCAGCGGGATCGCCTCCCCCAGCGCCAACAGGCTGTCGATGCTGCCGCGCATGGCGGTCAGCGGTGTGCGCAGATCGTGGGACACGGAAGCCAGCAAAGCGCTGCGCAGTTGCTCGGTTTCGCCATGCAGACGCGCCGCTTCCAGGTCCTGGGCCAGTTGCGCCCGAGCCAGCGCCTGGGCCAATGGCTGACTGAGGGCCGCCAGCAAACGGCGACGCTGACCACTCAGGGGTTGGCCTTCTTTCGGGCAGACGCCCAGCAAGGCCAGCGGCCCGCCTTCCGCCGACAACGGCCACCACCACCAACGCCCGGAGGGCAGTGTCCCGGTGCCGGCGCCGGCCGACTGATCGTGCTGCCAGGACCAGTCGGCCGCCGCGCGCTCGGCCTCGGTGAGGGTCAACGGCTCACCGCTTTCGACCTTCCAACCGCCCTGGCTGTCGCGGTCGAGCAGGCATAGCTGCAAGTCGTGCCAACCGTTGAGGTGCTGCGCGGCGGCGCTGATCACGGCCTGGCGGTCGGTGGCGGCAGTGAGTTTGCGGGACAGGTCCAGCAGCTCGCCGGTTTCCTGTTGGGTGTCGCGCAGGGCTTGCAACTGGCGGCGCTGGCGAGCGGCCAGGTTGCCGGTCAGGGCCGCCATGAGCAGGAAAAACACCAGCGTCAGCACGTCTTCTTCGCGCTGTATGGTCAGGGAAAAATTCGGCGGGATGAACAGGAAATCATAGGCCAGGAACGACAGCGCCGCACAGGCCAGCGCCGGGCCGAGGCTGCTGCGTACGGCCACCAGCAACACCGCCATCAGAAACACCAGGGAGATATTGGGCAACGCCAGCAATCCCGAGATTCCCCAGGCCAATGCGCTGGCCACCACGGTCGCCAGCAACGCCAGTACATAGTCGAACCTGGTCTGGACGGCGCCTGAGTGCACGCGGGCGGGACGCGGTTGCTCATCGCTGTCCAGCACGTTGATTTCCAGGCCCCGGGCACCGCGCAGCAGGCGCGAAGCGAGGCCGCCGCCAAACAGCCGTCGGCGCAGGCGCGGCCGGGACTGGCCCACCAGCACCAGCGTGGCGCGACGTTCGCTGGCGTGCTGGATCAGCGTCCTGGCCACTTCACCGGCCCGCAGCAGCACCACTTCGCCGCCGAGGCGTTCAGCCAGTTGCTGGGCATTCTGCAGGCGCTGGCGCGAGGCCTCGTCACGGGCGCTGCCGTTGTCCACGTGCACCAGGCTCCACGGCAGATGCCGACGCTGGGCGACGCGGCTGGCATGACGCACCAGGCGTTCAGCCTGCACATCACCGTCCACCCCCACCAGCAAGCGTCCGCGCACTGCCGGCGCGGCCTGGCCCAGTTGTCGATAGCCCAGGGCCAGGTCATTGTCGACCTGGGCGGCGGCGGTCTGCATCGCCAGCTCACGCAACGCGGTCAGGTTGGTCTGGGAGAAAAACGCATCGATCGCCGCCCGGGCCTGTTCCGGCACGTAGACCTTGCCATCGCGCAGACGCTCCAGCAGCTCACGGGGTGGCAGGTCGATCAGCAGCAGTTCATCGGCTTCCTGCAGGACCCAGTCCGGCAACGTCTCGCGCACCTGCACGCCGGTGATGCCGCGTACTTGGTCGTTGAGGCTTTCCAGATGCTGGACATTGACCGTGGTGTAGACGTCGATGCCCGCCGCGAGCAGTTCCTGAATGTCCTGCCAGCGCTTGGCATGGCGGCTGCCGGGGGCGTTGCTGTGGGCCAGTTCGTCCACCAGGACCAGGCGCGGCCGAGCGACGAGCAAGCCATCGAGATCCATTTCCTCGAGCATCACGCCACGATACTCCGAGCGCACCAACGGCTGCTGCGCCAGGCCGCCGAGCAGCGCTTCGGTTTCGGCACGACCGTGAGTTTCCACCACCCCGGCGATGACCGTCACGCCTTGGCGCAGTTGGGTGTGAGCCGCTTGCAGCATGGCGTAGGTCTTGCCGACACCGGGGGCCGCGCCCAGGAAGACCTTGAGCCGACCACGGCCGTTACGGGGCAGATTGGCTAACAGTGCGTCGGCGCGGCCGGAGTCGCTCATGGCGTGGAAATCTCTTTCAAATATTGATCAAACACCCTGTGGGAGCCGGACCTGTGGGAGCAAAGCATATGGGCACTGGACCTGTGGGAGCAAAGCTTGCTCGCGATCAAGACGACACAGTTCAACGGATGGACCGCGTTATCGTTCATCGCGAGCAAGCTTTGCTCCCACAGGCGCTACTCCCACAGGTTCTACAGTTTTTCCAGGGCCAGGTTCAGCGCCAGCACATTCACCACCGGTGGGCCCACCAGGGGTTGCTCGATGTTGTCGTCGAGCAATTGCTGCAAGGTCGAGGCCGGCAGGTTGCGCGCGGCGGCGACACGCGCCAGTTGATAGGCAATTGCCGCCGGAGGCAAGTGCGGATCCAGCCCGCTGCCGGAGGTGGTCAGCAATGCCAGCGGCACCGGCCCCTGACCCGGCACCTGAAGTTTGCGGGCGTCATCGATCACCCGTGTGGCCAGGGCCGGATTGCTCGGGGAGAAATTACTGGCGCCGCTGGCGACCGTGGCGAAGGCACCGGCCGATGGCCGTGGATGAAACCAGGCATCGCCGGTGAAGTCCTGGGCGATCAGCATTGAGCCACGGACCTTGCCGGCGGCATCGACGATCAGGCTGCCGTTGGCTTGGGCGGGAAAGGCGACTTGCGCCACGCCGGTGACCACCAGTGGGTAGGCGACACCGGTGATCAGGCTCATCAACAATAACAGGCTCAAGGCCGGGCGAATCAGAGTGGACATTTCAAAATCCTCGAATCAAAAAATTCATCGTGGCGAGGGAGCTTGCTCCCGCTGGGCTGCGAGGCAGACCCAAAACCAGCCCCAGCTGTGTGTCAGGCTGGTTGGAGTCAATTTCCTGGGGGTTGCTTCGCAACCCAGCGGGAGCAAGCTCCCTCGCCACAAAACCTCTCCTGGCACAAAAAATCTGTGCACCGAACATCAGGCTCAAACCAGGTGCAATGCCGTCAGCAACATATCGATCGCCTTGATCCCCACGAACGGCACCACGATCCCGCCCAGGCCATAGATCAACAGATTGCGCCGCAACAGCGCCGCCGCGCTTGCCGCTTGCACGCGCACGCCGCGCAGGGCCAGAGGGATGAGCACGACGATGATCAAGGCGTTGAAGACAATGGCCGACAAAATCGCGCTCTGCGGGCTGTTCAGGTGCATCACGTTCAGCACGCCGAGCTGTGGATAAATCGACGCGAACAGTGCCGGCAGGATGGCGAAATACTTGGCGATGTCGTTGGCGATGGAAAAGGTGGTCAGCGCCCCACGGGTCACCAACAGCTCCTTGCCGATCTGCACGACGTCCAGCAATTTGGTCGGGTCGCTGTCGAGGTCGACCATGTTGGCCGCTTCCCGCGCGGCCTGGGTGCCGTCGTTCATCGCCATGCCGACATCAGCCTGGGCCAGGGCCGGGGCGTCGTTCGCGCCGTCGCCGCACATGGCCACCAGCCGACCGTCATTTTGCTCGTGACGGATACGTGCCAGCTTTTTCTCCGGCGTGGCCTCCGCCAACACGTCGTCGACACCGGCCTCGGCGGCAATCGCGGCGGCAGTCAGCGGGTTGTCACCGGTGACCATCACCGTGCGAATCCCCAGCTTGCGCAGCTCGGCAAACCGCTCACGTATGCCGGGCTTGACCACGTCCTTGAGATGGATAGCGCCGAGCAGCTTGCCGTCCACGCACACCAGCAACGGCGTACCGCCGCTCTGGGCGATCTTGTCGACCTCCCGCGCCAGGGCCGACGGCAATTCATTGCGTGCAAGACCGATGAAATCCAGCAAGGAATCCACGGCACCCTTACGGTAGATGCGCCCCTGATAGTCGACCCCGGACAGACGGGTTTCGGCACTGAACGGCACGGCCGTCAGTGCGTCGACGCCCGGCTCGGGCTGTGGGTGCAAACCTCGCAGGTACTCGACGATGGACTTGCCCTCGGCCGTGTCGTCAGCCAACGAGGCGAACAGCGCGCCTTCGGCCAGTTCCTTGGCACTCACGCCGGGGGCGGCATAGACCGCGGTACAACGCCGATTGCCAAAGGTGATGGTGCCGGTCTTGTCCAGCATCAGCACATGCACGTCTCCCGCCGCCTCGACCGCACGGCCGGATTTGGCGATCACGTTCAGGCGCACCAACCGATCCATCCCGGCGATGCCGATGGCCGACAGCAGCCCGCCGATGGTGGTGGGAATCAAGGTGACCAGCAGCGCCACCAGAAACACCAGCGGCAGGCTGGCGTTGGCGAAATGGGCGAACGGTTGCAGCGTCACCACCACCAACAGGAAGATCAGCGTCAGACCGATCAGCAGGATATCCAGCGCCACCTCGTTCGGCGTTTTCTGGCGCTTGGCGCCTTCCACCAAAGCGATCATGCGGTCCAGGGTGGACTCGCCGGGATTGCTGGTGATGCGTATCAGCAGCCAGTCAGAGACCAGCCGCGTATTGCCGGTGACAGCCGAGCGATCGCCGCCGGACTCGCGGATGACCGGCGCCGATTCGCCAGTGATCGCCGCCTCGTTGACCGCGGCGATGCCGTCAATCACCTCACCGTCGCCGGGGATCATGTCGCCGGCCTCGACGCGCACCACATCGCCTTTGCGCAGACGAGTGGCGGGGACTGTTTCAAACCCGCTGGCAGTCTGGCGACGTGCATTGAGGCCTTCGCTGCCGGCCTTGAGGCTGTCGGCCCGGGCCTTGCCGCGCCCTTCGGCCAAGGCTTCGGCGAAGTTGGCGAACAGCACGGTGAACCACAGCCACAGTGCAATCTGCGCGGCGACGAACGTCGGCACCGTAGTGTCGGGAATGAAGCACAACACAGTGGTGAGGATCGCGGTCAGTTCCACCACCAGCATCACCGGGGCCCGGTGCAACTGGCGAGGATCGAGCTTGACGAAGGCTTGCACCAACGCTGGCCGCCAGAGGGCCGACAGGTGGGTCTTCGGTTGTTCCGGCGCCTTGGCGGCGACGGCTTTGCTCATCGGCATATTCATCATCAGGTCCTCAGAAGCCCATGCTCAGGTGTTCGGCAATCGGCCCCAGCGCCAGGGTCGGCAGGAAGGTCAAGCCGCCCACCAGCAGGATGGTCACGGTCAACAAGGTCACGAACAGCGGGCCGTGGGTGGGAAAGCTGTTCTGGCCAATCGGCGCGCTCTTCTTCAAGGCCAGGCTGCCAGCCAATGCCAGCACCGGCAGGATGTAGCCGAACCGGCCGATCAACATGCCCAGGCCCAGCATCAGGTTATGAAAGGGTGTATTGGCGCCGAACCCGCCGAATGCCGAACCGTTGTTCGCTCCCGCCGAGGTGTAGGCGTACAACAACTGGCTGAAACCGTGGGCACCCGGGTTGCTCACCGCTGCGGCAGGCCCGGGCAGGCTCGCGGCGACGGCACCCAGCACCAGCACGCTGACGGGCATCACCAGCAGGGTCGCCACCAACAGTTGCACCTCTCGGGCGCCCAGCTTCTTGCCCAGGTATTCCGGGGTGCGACCGATCATCAAGCCGGCCAGGAACACCGCGATCAACACGTTCAACAGCATCCCGTAGAGCCCGGCCCCGACGCCGCCGAAGATCACCTCGCCGACCATCATGTTCACCAGCGCCACCATGCCACTGAGCGGGTTGAGACTGTCATGCATGGCGTTGACCGAGCCGTTGGACGCTGCCGTGGTCGTCACCGACCACAGCACCGTGGCGGTGGTGCCGAAGCGCGTCTCCTTGCCTTCCAGCGGCGCGGTCTGTTCGACGGCAGGATTGTTCAGGGCCGGGTTGGGCTGGTATTCGGCCCACAGCGATGTCGCGCCACCGATCAGGAACAGCGCCAGCATGCAGGCAATGATCGCGCGGCTCTGACGCAGGTCCTTGACGTAATGACCGAAGGTGAACACCAGCGCGGCGGGAATCAGGATGATCGACGCGAGCTCAAACAGATTGCTCCAGGCCGTCGGGTTTTCGAACGGGTGGGCCGAGTTGACGCCGAAGAAACCGCCGCCGTTGGTACCCAATTGCTTGATCGCGATCTGGCTGGCGGCCGGCCCCAGCGGGATGACTTGGTCGGCGCCCTGCATCGTGACCCCGTGCACATAGTGCGCGAAGGTCTGCGGCACACCCTGCCAGACCAGGAACAACGCCAGCAGCAGGCACAGCGGCAACAGCCCGTAAAGGGTGGCGCGAGTCATGTCGACCCAGAAGTTACCCAGCGTCGTGGCGGACTTGCGCCCGACTCCGCGACACAGCGCCACCAGCACGGCCAGGCCGGTGGCGGCGCTGACGAAGTTCTGCACGGTCAGGCCGACCATCTGGCTCAGGTAGCTCAGGGACGCTTCGCCGCTGTAGGACTGCCAGTTGGTGTTGGTCATGAAACTCACGGCCGTGTTGAAGGCCTGGGTCCACTCCATGCCGGGCAGTTGCTCGGTATTGAGGGGCAGATGGCCCTGCAGCAGCAGAACCGCAAACAGCAACACAAAACCCGCCAGGTTGAACGCGAGCATGGCCAGGGTGTATTTCTGCCAGCTTTGCTCAGCCTTGGAATCGACACCGGCCAGGCGATAGCAACCGCGCTCCACCGGGCCGAGGATCGGGGAAAGCCAGGTGCGCTGGCCTTCCATCACCCGGTAGTAAAAACGCCCCAGAAACGGTGCCGGAATCAGCACCAGGGCGAAAAAGGCGAGGATCAGCCCGTAGTCATAACCGTGCATAGCCGCTCCTAGTTCCGATCGGCGCGCAACAGCGCAACCAGCAGATAGATGAACAGCGCCACTGCCAGCAGCAGCGACACCCCGTCCAGAACACTCATGGGATTTCTCCGTGATACGGCGTCGTGCCGTGTGTGGAGTGATTGTCGGCAGGGAGGCTGTAAAGGAACGAGATCGAGAGAGGGCATGGGGGATAAAGAAAGTGTAAAAAATGACGGGTTGGTTGGCTGGGCTGGCCCTATCGCGAGCACGCTCGCTCCCACATTTTGATCTGTTGTGAATACAGAATCTGTGTCCACCCTGTGGGAGCGAGCTTGCTCGCGATGAGGCCCGGACAGGCGCCGACGCTCCGAACTGGGGCACAAAACCAGGCCATCCGGTAGCGAACATCCCCGATACGACACGATTTCACCTATTACGACCGTTCCCGCCACACTGGCACGCCCACTGCACTGCCCCTCCCCAGCGCTTTTGCTATGGATCGAGGGGAGCCACCGATGAACACACAACTCAAACCCACCCTGGGCACCCTGCATTTATGGGGCATTGCCGTCGGCCTGGTGATTTCCGGCGAGTATTTCGGCTGGAGCTATGGCTGGGGCGTGGCCGGGACGCTGGGTTTCCTGGTGACGTCCTTCATGGTGGCGGCCATGTACACCTGCTTCATTTTCAGTTTCACCGAACTGACCACCGCCATCCCTCATGCCGGCGGGCCGTTTGCCTACAGCCGTCGCGCCTTCGGCGAGAAAGGCGGATTGATTGCAGGGCTGGCGACACTGATCGAATTCGTCTTCGCGCCGCCGGCCATTGCCCTGGCCATCGGCGCCTACCTGAACGTGCAGTTCCCGGCGCTGGACCCGAAACACGCCGCAGTCGGCGCCTATATCGTGTTCATGGGCCTGAACATCCTCGGGGTCAAATTGGCGGCGACATTCGAGCTGATTGTCTGCGTCCTGGCGGTGGCCGAACTGCTAGTGTTCATGGGCGTCGTGGCCCCGGCATTCAGTTTCAGCAGCTTTGCGCTGAACGGCTGGGCCGGTTCGGATGTGTTCGGCGCCCCAGCCATTGCCGGCATGTTCGCTGCGATCCCCTTCGCCATCTGGTTCTTCCTGGCCATCGAAGGCGCCGCCATGGCCGCCGAAGAAGCCAAGGACCCGAAACGCACGATTCCCAAGGCCTACATCAGCGGCATCCTGACCCTGGTGTTCCTGGCGATGGGTGTGATGTTCTTTGCCGGCGGCGTCGGCGATTGGCGCACCCTGTCGAACATCAACGATCCCCTGCCCCAAGCCATGAAAACCGTGGTCGGCGAAAGCTCCGGCTGGCTGCACATGCTGGTCTGGATCGGCCTGTTCGGCCTGGTGGCGAGTTTCCACGGGATCATCCTGGGCTACTCGCGACAGTTCTTCGCCCTGGCCCGCGCCGGCTACCTGCCCGCCTCCCTGGCCAAACTGTCACGTTTCCAGACCCCGCACCGGGCGATCATCGCCGGTGGACTGATCGGCATTGCCGCGATCTACAGCGACGGCCTGATCAACCTCGGCGGCATGACCCTGACAGCGGCGATGATCACCATGGCCGTGTTCGGCGCCATCGTCATGTACATCATGAGCATGCTCAGCCTGTTCAAATTGCGTAAAACCGAACCCAACCTGGAACGTACTTTCCGCGCACCGGGTTATCCGATCGTGCCGGGAATCGCCCTGGCGCTGGCGGTGGTGTGCCTGGTGGCGATGGCCTGGTTCAACGCACTGATCGGGCTGATCTTCCTCGGGTTCATGGCAGTGGGCTTCGTCTACTTCATCCTCACCGCACAATTGCGCGCAGACGCGCCCGCCGATGCGATGCTGACCGGGCTTTGAGGTGAAGCCAGCCGAACGGGCGTAGTATTGAACCACTGCGAACAACCTTCGCTCATAAGTGGTAGGGGCGATGGATCGACGAATGTTCGTCCGTCCATCGCGCCATCAAGGAGAGCCCTATGCCCTGGTATGCCTGGTTGATTCTGATTGTTGCAATCGGCTCGATCGTTGGTGGTCTGATGATGCTGCGCGACACCGCCAACAAGGTCGAACTGACGGATGAACAGCGCAAGCGTGTTGCCGAGCGCAATGCGGAAATGGATGCGAAAGAAGCCAAGGATCGTTAACCGCGACCTCACACACCGATCTCGTGGCGAGGGAGCTTGCTCCCGCTGGGGCGCGAAGCGGCCCTCAAAGCTACTGGCTCGGTGTGCCTGGCTGATTGAATCGTGACTGTTGGGGCTGCTGCGCAGCCCAGCGGGAGCAAGCTCCCTCGCCACACAAGCTCCGGGCCTTGCCGCGCCGATGGCACTACTTCTCCCAATCCGCCTTGGCGATGTGCAAGCCATGCATCCCTTTGTATGCCGCCCGCTCAGGCTGGCTCCAGCCTTCCAGCAATGAATCCTCCAACCGATAGATCTCCACACCCAGCGGACGACAGACGCTGAGAGGATCCTGTGCATCCGGCCCCCACATGGCCAGCGACAGGTCCCCCCCCGGGCAGGTGGACAAAGCACACAACAGATCGATCTCGGCAAAGAACTCCAGGTAATCACCCTTCTGCGCCGGACAGGCCTTCATGAAGTACATGTCGTCATGGTTAAGCCCCGTGCACTGGAAAATATTCAGTACATCGTGCACATCGAACTCCGTCAGGCCGTGGGGCAACACCGCACGGGTCAGGTTCGAATGGCAGTGATGATGGAAATCCTCCCCTGTCAGCATCCTGTTCACATACGGATCACAGCGCGTACCAAGCAGATCGTGCAGTCGTCCGCCATGCTCGTCGATGCCATAGCCTGCCAGGCTGTCATCGGTGATGGTCACCAAGGGTCGCAGGAATGGCAGGTTCGACCACAACCGATCATGGGTGCTGACGTGGGCGCCCTGGAGCTGGCGCGTGCGCGCCGCCCACAAGCGTTCCCGCGGATCGTTGGCGTTCCAGACGTTGAAGTCCCCCACCTGGGGCCCTACTGGCGTCGTGATGCGGAACACATGCCCGGCCGGTACGTGCCAGGCGCGACCGGTACGGATCGGCACCTCGAACTGTTCGATCAGGGTCCGCTTGTCCTGCTGCGCGCGAATTCGTTCGTAGAAAGGTTTATCCACCTGCAGGGCAGAACCTTTGCTGACCTGGTAGGCGGCTGGGTAGTCTTTGTACATGGCGCAGGTCCTTGATCATTGGTGATGGGTGGGAGCCAGCAACTGCAAAAGCAGTTGCTCGGAATCGTCGAGGTAAAGACCCATGGCTTCGTGAGCCGCAAGCTTGTCGCCTTCGGCCAGCGAATCATGGATGTACCGGTCACGAGCCAACCACGGAGCCTGGAAACACGCCTCATCGGGCGCGGAGCTGAACACCAGGCGCAGTTGTGCAACCACATTAGTGAAAAACTCATCGAGCAACGGACTGCGCATCAAGCCGACGATGTGCTGATGAAAGGCCAGGCCATGGGTGCCGACCGAACGCCAGTCCTCACGCTCCCGAGCCAAGTCCGCCGCCTCAAGGGCTTCAAGCATCCGGTCGGATTGATACTCACGCAATGGTTGGCTGCCCAAGATGGCTTGGAGCTCCAAGGTGCGACGGACCCTGAACAGATCTCGCACATCATCGACACCTAACCTGCGAACCATCACCCCTTTGTTGCGTACGTAACGGGTCAACCCATCCTGACCCAGGCGGTGTAACGCTTCGCGGATGGTGTTGCGCGAGGCGTTGTAGGCTGAAACCAGGTTGTTCTCTATCAGGGCCATACCTGGCAACAAGCGGCCGCTGATGATGTCGGCGCGCAGTTCCAGGGTGATTTGGTCGGCTAAGGAAAGTCCGTTGGTCACGCTCAGGCCTCATGATTGTTCAACAATCTACTGGCTGTAAGTAATCACGTTCTGTGCCAAGTGATCTTGCGCGGTAATTTCGATTTGGGCTCCGGAAATCACTCAAGAATAGGCTTTCATCCTTCAGAACAAAAAGAGACCAGTCATTCGACTGGCCTCTTGTCATGCCTCAGTTCACTTCCAGCTTGTCGCGATTCTTGTCCAGGATCGCCTTGCCAATCCCCTTGACTTCCAACAACTCCTCTACCGACGAGAAGGCTCCATTACCCTCACGATATGCAACAATTGCCTTGGCCTTGGCCTCGCCTATTCCCAATAATTCGCGTTGCAACGTAGCGGCATCCGCCCCATTGAGATCCACCTTGGCGCTTTGCGGCTTCGCCGTCATTTCCGTCGCAGGCGACGCAGCCGTGGTCTGTGGCTTGACCGCCGGCGCAGCGATGGTGGCTATAGAGGCGCTGGTCAGAAGGGCAAAAATCAAAGAGTAGAAATAGCCTGTACGCATAAATGACGCTCCATGACATCGTTAAGAGAGAAGCAGCTTTTCCGAAGCTGCCCCTCAAACTTAGGCCATGAAGATAGCTTGTCAAAAATCAGAATGTTACAGAAAGCGTAAGAAAGAGCGCGAATCCATCGAGGTGAAGTCGTGGTCGGCGGCATCCTTATGACCCTGAATATCGGGCTAAAAACTGGAAGCCCCAGGGAAGCGGCCTTGGCGGTTGCACGCACCGTGACCATACGGCAAACTTGCCGCGCTTTTAATTTTGGGGAAAGTGATGAGTTTAAAGATAAAGGGACTTGACGGTCTGCGGGGCATTTCGGTGCTACTTGTTATTATGTCCCACGCGGTCATCTAGCCTGTCATAGGGGTCACGAACCCTGCCTTCCTGTCAGTTTTGAGTCCTCATGTAGGTGTCAGCACCTTCTTTGTTCTATCTGGCTTCCTGATAACCTTTTTGCTCATTAAAGAGAAAGAGACTACTGGAAGAGTCGACATCTTTTCCTTTATAAAACGACGTGCCCTACGTATATTCCCACTCTATTATCTGGCTATTTTCTTCCTGATAATCATGGATGTAACGGGAAAAGCCGGAATAACCAATTGCATTTATCCCTATGCATTGACATACACCATAAACTTCGCCCCCAAGGCGTGCGCGTTTTCTGCAATGTCACACTTCTGGTCTCTGTCCGTTGAAGAACATTTTTATTTGTTCTGGCCAATAGTTTTTGCTTTTGGCAAACGAACCGCGATCACGACGATTTCGCTGCTGGTCCTCGGCTGCCTTTGTTTCGGAACCAGTCTTTATGAACCTACAACGCTCTATTATTTGAGCCGGTGGACTTTTCCGGCAATGTTGCCGATTTTAGTCGGCTGCCTGGTTGCCTTTGTTTGCAAGATTGAAAAGGTCAAGAGCATCTTCACAAATACGGCCACATCGGGAATATTACTCATCTCGATTTTGGCTGGACTCACTGCACCGGCCTTCATAAAAACGGAAGCTGCCTGGCTTGTCTCGGTAGGCGCCTTAGTTTTATATATCTATCACAATCAGGACTCTCTGCTGGTCAAGTTACTTGAGCTCAAACCTTTAGCAGCCGTTGGAGTCATCAGCTACGGTCTGTATGTATGGCAAGGCATTTTTACAGGTAACGGCCCTTATCGAACAGAACATGTTTTTCCGCCCAGCGTGGACATCGGCTTATGGCTAACTTTTGTAGTCGCCCCATTAAGTTACATATTCTTTGAAAAACCGCTATTGAAGCTAAAGAAAAAATATTCCTGGCAAGAGAAAAAGTCAAAGGACGATGAAGCTTTCAGTCCGGAGAAATTAACTGTCGCGAGAAATCTGGATTAACAATTAGCTTAAGATGCCTAGGGCCTGATCTCAGGCCCTAGGCATACGCACTTCGTCAAGGCTCAAGCCGACGTTGTTGATAGATCCAGTCGACAATCTCCCCGTCAGGGGCGTATCCACTGACCGTGTCCCGCAGCAACTGACGGACTCTCGAGTAGTCATCATGCTCGATGGCGGCCAGCAACTCAGCCAACCTCGCCTTAAGCACATCCCATGGCAGATGATCTTCGTTGGCGCTCATGATCATCGGATGGGAGGTTGCGACAACGTTGTCGCCGATCAGCAACTCCTCGTAGAGCTTCTCGCCAGGACGCAACCCTGTGAACTCGATTGAAATATCGCCTTGAGGGTTTTTCTCCGAACGCACACTCAAGCCGGATAAGTGAATCATTTTTTCCGCCAGCTCGACAATCTTCACCGGCTCGCCCATATCCAGCACAAACACATCCCCACCCAGCCCCATAGAGCCCGCTTGAATGACCAGTTGAGCGGCCTCGGGGATCGTCATGAAATAACGTGTGATCTTCGGATGGGTAACGGTTAATGGTCCACCTGATTTGATCTGTTTATGAAACAGTGGAATAACCGAACCGGATGACCCCAGTACATTACCGAAACGGACCATCGTAAAACGGGTTTTGTTGACGCGTGATACGTTGGCGTTGTCGCCAAACAGCACGGGCGCCAATTCACGGCTAAGGGCTTGCAAGGTCAGTTCGGCAAGGCGCTTGGTACTGCCCATCACATTCGTTGGACGTACGGCCTTATCCGTCGAAATCAATACAAAATTCGATACACCTGCCTGAAGTGCGGCTTGCGCAGTATTCAGCGTGCCGATCACATTGTTCAAAACGCCTTCGGCAATATTATGCTCCACCATCGGCACATGTTTATAAGCCGCTGCGTGATAGACCGTATCGACATTCCATGTCTTCATCACGTCCAGCAACTTGTCCTGATCCCGCACCGATCCGAGGATAGGTAATAATCGAACCGACAGTGACTCACGAGCAATTCGAGGCTCCAGTTCGGACAAAATGCTATAGAGATTGAATTCGCTATGTTCGAATAACAGCAGCGTGGTCGGCTTGAGAGCAAGGATTTGCCGACAAAGTTCGGAGCCGATCGAACCACCCGCCCCTGTCACTAAAACCGACTGTCCCGCGACGCAATGCTCAAGCAAATCAGCCTGGGCAGGTACCGGATCACGCCCGAGGAGATCCGCGATATCGACTTCCTGGATGTCGTCGACTTTGACTCGGCCGCTGGCCAGGTCCATGAAGCCGGGGACGCTACGCACATGCAGCGGAAAACCTTCAAGCAGCGTCAATATCTCTCGCCGGCGACCTCGCGAGGAGGACGGAACAGCAAGCAAAATCTCCTGCGCGCCGGTGGCATCAATCATTTTTTGAATGTGTTTAGGTTGATAGACCTGCAACCCTGCAATGACTCTATCGGCGATGCTACTGTCATCGTCGATGAACGCGACCGGCCGCATCACTCGCCCCATGCGCAATGCAGCAACGAGTTGGTTACCGGCGGCCCCAGCACCATAAATAGCGACCTTGGGCAGGCCATCGTCACGACTGGTAAACGGCACATGCTGGGCTGCGGTAAACCAATCCCCGAGAAAATACTGCCGCATCACCAGACGCAGCCCGCCAATCATGATCAGGCTCAACCACCAGTAGTTAAAAATGATAGAGCGTGGCACTACGGTCTTATGATTGCTGTACCAATACACCACAAGAGCCAGCAGCAAGGCCGAAAGGCTGACAGCCTTGCAAATGGTAATCAGCGCATCGTTGCCGAAATAACGCATGACGGCGCGATACATGCCAAAACGGATGAAAATAGGGATGGCAATCAGTGGCGCGGAGGCAAAAAGCCAAAGATGCGTTTCGATCGGACTGGCCAAAGCCTCGACCCCCAGCCGCACGACGAACGCCAGCCATAAGGCGACCCAGACCAGAACGACATCAGTGGCCACCTGGATAGCTCGCTTGTGGCGTCTCGGCAGCCCCAGCAGGACGGTTCTCAATTTGTCCATAAACCCTTCACGCACCTCGGCCAGCTCCTAAATCCAATCCATTTTCGATACACGCAGTTACATCTTCGTCCGTTGGACAATCGATAAACGAAAAACGCGAACCCTACAGCGAAATCAGGCTTTCTCAAGCTCACCGGCGTGAAACCTGACCGCCAGCACGAGCAGTGGCACGTAAGCCAATATTAAAGCCAATGCTCCATCCATGTTCCACAACACGACACAAGCTGCCAAAGGCAGCAGCCAGAACAGATTGATTGCTGTCACCACCAACGTAACCGGCAGGTGACGGCCATAATGACGGGAAGCGAATTGATAGGCATGACTGCGATGAGCCTCGTAGACCTTATCTCCACGTAGCAGGCGCCGTAACAATGTAAGGGTTGCATCGACAATAAAGACCCCCAGCAAAATCAGCCAGACCCACAGCAGCTTAGGTGAACTCCAAGCCGCCTGCAGCGACAGCACCCCCAGGATAATGCCAAGAAATCCACTACCCGCATCGCCCATGAAGATACGGGCGGGAGGAAAATTCCAATACAAGAACCCCGCTACAGCCATCGCTAGTACCAGCGGAGCCAAGATCAGGTTTTCAAAACCTCCCAACCAATAGAGCAGGCAGGCTCCAAGACAAGCACAAATAGCCTCGACGCTGGCGATTCCGTCGATCCCGTCCATGAAGTTATAAAGATTAAGCATCCAAACCAGATAAATCGCCGCGAGCACATGCCCTAGCCAGCCCAAATCCAATACGAAACCAAACAGCTCCAATGCAGGCAAGCCACCCAGCCAAAAAAGCGCCCAGATTGCACCGAGGAAATGTCCCAGCAATCTCCAGCGTGCCGCGATGTGACCATGGTCGTCGAGAAAGCCCAAAAGCGCTATACCTGATCCCGCCCCCAACAAGGCCCAGGTGAATGTCCAACTAAGCCCCCCAAGAAAAGCCAGGATCGGCAACACCGATAGAAATCCTAATACGATCGCCACCCCACCACCGCGAGGGGTTGGAACCGAATGAGAACTTCGTGCGTTCGGAACATCCATCAGGCTTCGCGCCAAAGCGTAACGTCGCAAGCCACCGGTTAAGACCAACGAAACAAAAAACACTACAAACACTACAAAAAAAATTGCCATGAATTCAAACTCGACCTTTTTTTGATGAAAGGGTCATATAATCCGCGCCGGCCTTGGATAACGCTTCAGTTGTTCCAAGCGGCGGGGTCCAGCCAAGCAGCTGATGCGCCTTGCCGGAATCGATAACCAAAGAACCAAACAATTGGGAAAACATATTCTCTCGCCCTAATAGCTTCGCCGCCACACGGATGACTCCAACGGGTACATAAATCAAGCGAGGTTTACGCCCCATACCATTGGCAATGGTACGCACAATATCTACAGTAGAGACATCCGTTCCATCGGAAATCAAAAATAGCTCCCCAGCCGCAGCAGGATGCTTAATACAATGCACGATAAAGTCAATAAGATTATCCAGCGCTATCATGCTACGTTGATTATTGGCTGCCAAGAAGGGAAGTGGCATACCGAGTCGAACAATCTTTAGCAAGCGGTGAAAGTTCCCAGGAGCACTCCCGCCATAGACCAAGGGTGGGCGGATAATAACCAGCTCCATGGAGGAATCTTTGACCAGCGCTTTTAACGCCTCTTCAGCTTCAAATTTTGAAAGCGCATACGGCGTACTTGGGTTATTGCCACTCAACTCTGAAACCTTTGAATTCTTTGTCTCAGTGGCGCTGACACCAATTGAACTGATAAAAACAAACCTCTTGACCCCCCCACGCATTGCCTCTTCGGCTAAGCGAAGAGTCGCGTTTACATTCGCACGCCTGAACGCCGAAAGAGGATCCTCTTCCTTGTCATTCAGAATATGTGCCCTTCCCGCAAGATGTACGATTGTCTCGACACCAAGACATACCCCGTCCAAAGGGTCGTTTTCAAGATCCAGGCAAACATAGTCAAAATCTTGTGACGGAGTCATGGAGCTACGACCTATGCCCTTTACGGCGTAGCCTCGCGCCTTCAGAACCTTACAAAGTAAACTACCTATATAACCTGACGCCCCGGTAACCAACTGCATGCGATGCACCTTAATCAATTTTCCAGAATCCGCCGAGCCAGAGACGTATACTCAAAATTAGCCTCAAGGAAAAGGCGACCTTTCGCGCCCATCTCACGCAAAACAGTCCCATCAAGTAACAACATTTCCTGGAACGTATGTGCAAGCTGCTCAGGTTGACCCGGAACCACGGACATGCCGCAACCAGCCTCTTTTATTGGATCATTAAAGGCATTATAAGAAGCAATGACAGGGATCCCGGCAGCCATGTAATCATATAACTTGTTTAAACTCACACCGAATCTGTAAATAGGCAGGTCATGCATAACAAAAAACCCGACATCGACAACACGAAGAGCTTGCTGGATCTCTGCTTTATCAACCTGCGGGTAAAAAAGAACAAAGTCGTAACCGAGTTTACGACAGCGAGCATTAAGCTCAGCACTTTGTTCCCCCTTGCCAACGATGATAAATTTTACTGACACGCCCTCTGGAATCTCAAAAAAATGCAACGCATCCAAAAACAGGTGCATCGCATTGGGTTCCCCCAAGGCGCCGGCGTAAAAAAACAAAAAATCGCCTTGCGATTTAAATCCCATCAGGTCATCCAATAAACTAGCCCCCTGAGACTCAACGCTTGCATTTATATCATTAAGCGAAAAACCATTAGGAACGTATCTGAATTTCCCCGGTTTCATTCCCCGTGACACCATGTGCTGTTTGGCACCCGGCAAAAGGGAAATCACAGCATCCGCTGAATAATATGCGAACCTCTCAATAAGCGACAAAACCAAAACGACGGGATGGAATTTATTGAATCCAGCAATTTCCACCAAACTCAAAGGCCAGATATCCCTAACCTCAAATAGAATCTTCGATCTGAATAATTTTGCACATAGATAGGCAGCAGGGTACCCAAAGGGATGGGCAGAAGAATACAAAACCAGATCCGGCCTTTTCTTCAACCCCAAGCGCAGAAGAAAAAAGAAGAGAAAAAAGCCGAAACACAACATGGACAAAAATCGCCCCAGGCCATTCCCTTTATATTTAGGAGCTGGAACAAAATTATATGAAACGCCTTCCAGGACCTGTCCCCCGGCTTTCCCTGAGTCGTCGTCCATCAAATGGTGATAACCAGGCGTGATTATCTCCACATCATGTCCCTGAGCCTGCCATGCGTTCGCCAGATAAAAGGAGCGCCAATAGCGCCCGACTCCAGGGCCGCCGGCATAAGGGTTGATATACCAAATATTCATTGTGCTTCCCAACACGACCATAAGCGCTTATCTAACTCATGACAGCTCATGAGCGAGAAAGACAATCAGCTATGAATGACGCCGCCTGCCCACCACCGTATAAGTTCTCGTTGTCATGCACGGTGCGATTGATACCATCACGTACTGCAGTAGTAATTAAACCAGAGTCCGCCCCGCATAACACATTCGCCCCAGACTCAACGAGCTCTACCCATTCGGTTTGGTCGCGCATGGTTACGCAAGGTTTTGAAAAGAAAAAAGCCTCCTTCTGGACACCACCGCTATCAGTTAATACCAAACCACAGCGTTGAAGGAGCCAGATCATTTCCAGGTACCCGACTGGGTCAATCAGATTGACTTCCAATGCGAGGCCTGTTTTTTCGATCATGTTCCGGGTACGAGGATGCAAAGGTAATACAACCGGCGCCACTGTATTATGAATAGTGTTCAGCGCATCAACGATAGACTTCAACCTAACAGGGTCATCGGTGTTTTCCGCTCTATGCAGTGTTGCCAGGACAAAACCGTCGGAAAGATTGAAACCCTCCGGCTTAGATGCACGACGAGCAAAGAACATGGCGCTGTCCTGCATGACATCGCCCGAATTCCATATTTTTACAGGCTTGTCCGAAAAACCTTCCTTAGCCAGATTATTAATCGCGGTTTGCGTAGGGCAAAAGAGAAGATCACTCATCTGATCAGTCAAAATACGATTGATCTCCTCGGGCATGCGCATATTAAAGCTCCGCAGGCCGGCTTCAATATGGGCCACCGGAATATGAAGCTTGGCCGCTGCCAAAGCACCCGCCAGGGTTGAGTTCGTATCACCGTAAACCAGTACCCGGTCCGGCTTCTCCTGAATCATGACCCGCTCAATTTCCATCAGCATTCGGCCAGTCATTTCACCATGCGAACCGCCATGGATATCTAATTGAAAATCCGGCCTAGGAATACCCAGCTGGTCAAAAAAAATCTCCGACATATTGGCATCAAAATGCTGCCCGGTATGGATGATTTTTTCGGATAATCCGGCCTGCTCAATAATCGCCTTGGATACAACGCTGGCCTTGATAAACTGAGGTCGAGCACCAATAATCGTGAGTAATTTCATAATATTATTATCCCTTGGCCAAGCCGGCGTAGAATTTCAGTAATCGACGCCCTTCAACGTCCCAGTTATAGCGCTCAGTGACGGCCTTCTGACCGTTACGCCCCATCTGCTCGGCACGTTCGGGGTTCTCTATTATAAAATCGATCGCGTCGGCAATAGACTGTGGACTCAGCGGGTCTACACAAACCCCACAGTCATTGCCTTCAATAATTTCACGCCACAGGGGAAAATTAGAAGCAATAACTGGGATTCCCGAAGACATATACTCGAACATCTTGTTGGGCTGGGCATCGACATGATTGGGCAGCGGATAAAAAGTTACCAAACCTGCAGCCGACCGTCCCAAAATATCACGCACCTCGGAACGACCCAACTGGCCACATTGATTAACGGAAGACCATCCATTCTTTTTCTTAACATCAACCTCAACACCGGGCTCAGAAAAATTACCCACCAGATTCAGCCGCGAACCCGTATGAACAAGCCCCATCGCCTCAACAACTTCGCGAATACCTCGGATCGAGGTGATCCCGCCCACATAGCAAACTTCCTGTTTTTTTTCGCCCCATGCGACATCAGCAGCAAGTTCACCCACCAAGGGAAAGTTATTAATATCTACAACATTCGCATTGATAGACAAAAACTTATCTCGTATATATGGCGTCGCGGTCAAAATGCCATCCATCTTACGACAGGCGAAACGTTCATAAACGGAAAACAGGAAAGAAATAACTCTGCGCGAAGCCGGGCGCAAATAGGGCTTACTCAATATTTGCTTAGGAACATCCTCATGGGAGTCAAAAATTACAATTTTTCCAAGCTTCTTTAATTTAAGCCCGACTGGAATCAATTCAGGATCGTGCAAATGATAAATATCAGCCTGAAGAGAGGCCGCTTTTTTGTAAACCATCTTGGTAGTTTTGAACATTCGATTCAAGCGTCCACGCAAGAATCCCACATCCACAATATTGACTCCATCAGCCTTTTCGTCGCCCTTACCATCAGCGACTACTAACGAAACGTCATAACCATGCGCAGCCAATGTCTTGCATTCTTTCTGAAAAATGCGAATATCGAAACGAGTATGAGCTGAAGTTACATGTGCCACTTTCAAAAAGGCGTCTCCATTATTATATCTTTAAGAATAAACACTGAGACGCCGCCCCAGAAGCTTCTGCAGGAAGACTTGAGACTTTTTGGCAAACGCCTGCAACTTATCCCAACTCTTAAAATCAGAGTAATCATGGATTGGGGCTTGCATTAACTCATCGAACTGTTGCCGGTTGACTCGCATTTTTTTACAGAAATAATCAATATCATTCTCTAGTTCATCTGCGGCATATAAAGGCTCCGCAAGCTTAACAATCGCCTCCTCACGCGACATCTGCCCAGAAAGAATCATGCTGGAATAGTGCAGCTTACGCTTGTCATAGCCAAACTTGGTAGGGAGATAGTAATTCTGAAACAGCTTGGTGAAGATGGACTCACCATGCTTGCGAGCATATGACCTATATCCCACTGTTTCCTGAAGGTACTTTTCCGCTTCGCGCTTATCATATTCCATAAAGTTCAGCGGCCTTACAGTTCGCATTCCTTTAGCAAAAGGATACCAAAAATAATACTCAAAAAAGCTAATAGTCTTATAATCACGCAAGGGTTTGGAACCGTACGTTCTATGAATGTCTTTTAGGTTAATAGCATCCATCGCACTTCCGTGCCAAGAATCTGGAAATACTGCCTCGGTTGCAAGATTCCCACCGCTCAGAATGTATTTAATATCATTCTTCACCGCAAAGTGATACATGCTCGAAAAAAACGCATGATCTTGAGGAACATCTTGATTGGCTACTGCAGCCTTCATATAAGAAAGCTGCAAGTCACGCATCTCCTCCCAGTTCATGACGTGGGTATGAAGATCGTATCCGCAATGTTTGATAATTTTCTCAATGTTACTAACCGCAAGCTCGCTGTTCCAACCTGCATCGACGTGCACGACTAATGGACGCAGTCCGAAATCCTTGATCTTTACAGCCAAATAAGAGCTGTCAACCCCACCACTCAAACCGATAATGCAATCGTATTCTTTACCAGCCCCTTCCTTCTTTATCTTGTCCACAATGTTTTGCAGCCGGGTCTTTCCGTCAACCCCGCTAAACAATTGAAGAGACTGTACCTCATCAAATCTATGACAATGATTGCAAACGCCATGCTCGTCAAACTTGATATTCGCGTCAGTCTCATCCATCACACAGCGTGAACATACTTTATACACAGTCTTCCCTCTCGAATTCATTACAACTACTTTTCGCTTTCAAATCAATAATGACGGTACGAGCAGGCTCTAGGTACTCATCAATATTCAAGAAAAGCAATTTATTTACTTCCGGACATGGACTGATTAAGGTCCGGATAACTTATCAAAACCGCTTTATGCTTTCCGTGAAAAACAAAAAAACTTCCCGCTGCGACCGCCGACACGCCCGCCTTTTCAAAGGGTTCGTTAAGATCAGCTATTGAACCCGCCCCACCACATGCGACGACAGGTATATGAACCCCAGCAACAACCGACTTGATGAGCGGTATGTCAAACCCTTGCATCGTTCCATCGCGATCTATGGAGTTCAGGAATATTTCTCCGGCTCCGGCATCCTCGACTCTCTTTGCCCACTCGACTGGTGAAACTTTTGTATCTTTCGTACCTGATTGAGAATAGACCGAATAGCGGCCTAGTAAACTTTTCTTACAATCGATAGAACAGACGACGCTTTGAGAACCGAATTGATCAGCTATTTTTCGAAGAAGCTCGACATCTGCCAAAGCTGCGGTATTCAGGGCTATTTTTTCAACGCCCAAAGCAAAAACACGTTGTGCGTGTTCCAGCGTACGAATACCACCACCATAACAAATAGGCATGAAACATTCGCCGGCCACTTCCGCTAACAGCTCATAGTCAGGTTCACGACCTAATATAGACGCTTCTATATCCAGTAGAACCAGCTCATCAACTTCTTTTTCATTGAAAATACGAATGGCATTAACAGGGTCGCCCACATATTTCGGAGACTTAAACTTCACCGTTTTAACCAGTCCCCTGTCCTTTAACAGCAAACATGGAATTACGCGTTTTCTCTGCATCAGATTAACTCGACGAAATTCTTGAAAAGCTGCATGCCGAAGCGATGACTCTTTTCAGGATGGAACTGAAAACCGAAAATATTATCTTTGGCGACCGCAGCCGTAAATTTCTGCCCATAATCAGCCGTCAGAAGCGTGTCGCGCTCATTGTCAGGGCACATGTAATAGCCATGCACAAAATAATAGCGACTTTCCTCTGTCAGACCTCGAACCAATGGATGCTCATAATTACAGGAAACGTGGCTCCACCCCATGTGAGGCACTTTTCGTTCTGGGCGCTTCTCAAAACGCTTGATATCCATATCAATCCAGCCTAACCCTGGTTCGACACCCTCCTCAGAACGACGCCCCAGCATCTGCGACCCCAAGCATACTCCCATCACAGGTTTACGAGCGACAAGCACCTGTTGATTAAGTACATCTATGAGACCGCTCTCACGCAGGGTTTTCATTCCGGCATCAAACGCACCAACACCGGGCAAAATCAGCTTTTCTGCGTTTACAATATCGTCGACTAGGTTGGAGGACTTGGCCTTCGCCCCAACTCGCTTCAACATATTCAGCACCGAGGCTATATTCCCCACGCCATAATCGACCACTACAATCATGAGGAAACTCCCTTAGCACAACGATATGACATCGCAAAATAAATAACATACATTATGGCATAGCTTGCCGAGTACCACCACAGGGCCTCCGTCACCTCCCCCGCGAGCAGAAAGCATGCCGCCGTGATGACCAGTAACCCCAGTTGCCAAATCAGGTCCAATCCTTGTCGTTGGGCAATATAGATAGTGTAACTAAGAGGGCTCACGACAAAACGCATATAAAACATGGGGATAAGTAAAATTGCATACTTCCCTGACTCAATCCATTCTGTACCAAATACAAACATGAACGCCCACTCACCCAACCACCAAAATAAAAGAAATGGCGGAAAGGCTAATAGGGAGAGGACAATGAAAGTACGCAAGAAAACGGAACGGCAAGAGCCCGTCACCCTGTAATCCCGAGCGGCTTGCTCTTTGAACACATCCAGGACTGAAGTAGCAAGCAGGGTAATGGGTGCCCCCATCATTTTTATTGTTAGTGCGAACCAGCCTGCAGCCTCCGCGCCAAATCGGGAGGCTATCAAAATGACAGGTAATTGGCTGGCGATAGTGTTGATCAGATCAGCGGGCAGCGAGAACTTTGGAAAGTCCCTGTATCTGTACGCGACGCTTTTAACTGAACCAATACTTTCACTCCAGCATGCTTTTAGCCAAGAGCGATCAAACCAAAAAAATACCAACAGCGTAGCCAATAGCACACCAACCGCTTGGCCGTAGATCAGGCCGCTGACTCCTAACGCGAAATAACCAGCCACCACCTGAGCCACCGCGACAGCGCCCGCCAGAGCAATTCTGGCAACGCCAAGTTTGTTAAAGGCTTGTTGAAAAGCCAATAATGAAAGGAGTGCTTTATTAGCCCCCATCCCAAAGACAACAAAAGCCAGGACAAGGGAGTAACTTTTGACTATCGGCGGAATTTCCTCAACAAACGAACTCACAACTGCGATTAAAAACGTAGCTAAAATCGACAGTGCAACGGTTATCAGCAAGACCAGTTTAATGATCGATTTTGAGTCATCCTTCGTATCACCGCTGAACAACGCCAACTCATAACGCCCCGTGACCAAAACAGCCATTATCGTAGCGAATGAAAGCCAAACGTTAAATGATCCCAATTCTTCTGGAGAGTACAGCCTTACCAGAAGCAGCATCACACCCAACGATATCAACTGGGCCCCTAGAGTCCCGACGAGCACACTTCTTACTCGAGAAAAGAATTGACTCTTCAAGCTATACTCCTAGTCCTGCTCTTGGACTCCCTAGAGAAAGCCATCAACATTAGAAGCAACAGCATGAAGAAAATACCAGAACCTAACAAAACCGTTGGCAACGATTGCTCAACAATTTTAGTTACGAAGAGCAATGCAACGGGCATCGCAATGAACATGGAGCGCTTCATGTAAAGAAGATTCAACAACATAACAATCACAGCAACAATAAAAGCCTCGATTATTACTGCCGTGTACCCAAGCCTCAGATAGGCCACCGCAAAAAAATTCACGTTGGCATTAGTTTCCGAATTATTATAAATATACTCACCAATTCGAAACGTGATCGATTCACTTTTGCTAAAGCCGGACAAAAGACCTATTGCTGTATCGCTATAATTATTAATCCCGTACGAGTCGTAAAACAGCTCCGCAGCCCCCAACATTGTGGCGGGTACGGTATAGGCTCGCCTAATCAGATAGTCATTCAGGTAAGAATACCCCATAAGCTCGAACTCAAGAAAACCTGCAAGCAACAAGCCTATTGCACCAAACAGCAACCAAGAGACATTGACCTTTCCATAATATCTAAAATAGGTCATCAGAACATAAACCAAAAATAAAACAACAAAGGGATATTTCTGCCCAAAGGCTCCCCACAGGATCAAAACGTTAACAACCCCAAGCCAAAAGAAGAAATTGGATTTTTTATAGACTCCCCAAGCAAATAAAACAGGAAAAAATGCCTGCGTCCCTATCGACGCAATATATCCATCTATAGATCCTGCTGAAAAAACGTCGCGTGCGATAGCACGTCGAAGGTATTGACCAGAAAAGTCGAGAGAAAAAAACGACATACTTTTGAGCAGAATAAACACCAAAACCAATATATTAACTACTGAAACAATAAACAGATATCTTTCACCACTACTGGATTGACCGCTGTCACGACGAAATTTAATCTTATTAATAAGTGAGACAAGAACAACACCCATCAGCACTGACAAACACAGCCCAGAAAATGGGCTGGCCTCTGGGTAAAATGCGTTCGCCCCGTTCAAAACAAGCGCATGAGGCACGATAACCAAAAACAGCAAGGCTACGACGATATCCCCAGGCTTACTTATACTTGAACCGCATAAAAGAGAACTGCCCACAGCTAAAAGCAACAAGTAAACGATCTGGAGGCCATCCAAGCTTTTCTGGGAGGCCCCCATATAGTCATACAGCAAGTACAGATAATTATTATTCATCCACAACAACAGGACAAAATAGACAAAAAAGGACAAGGCATTCAAAAAAGTTGCTTTATCAACTTTTAAAGAAATGTACATAGCTTAACCAGCCACCGCAGCACAAATAATTGCGACAGCCTCGTCATCCAGATACGGATGCATTGGCAAACTCATGACCTGTTCTGCGACGCGGTCTCCCGTAGGTAAATGGGCGTTTGCATCGGCTACAGCGGGCTGCTTGTTCAACGGGATGGGATAATGAACTGCCGTCGGAATGCCCTGCTTCTTTAACTTATCTTGTAACTGGTCACGCTCG
The DNA here is from genome assembly GCF_017351395.1 of Pseudomonas sp. FW305-28. Taxonomy (NCBI): domain Bacteria; kingdom Pseudomonadati; phylum Pseudomonadota; class Gammaproteobacteria; order Pseudomonadales; family Pseudomonadaceae; genus Pseudomonas; species Pseudomonas sp. FW305-28. The sequence goes on along the minus strand of NZ_JACNDD010000030.1, from coordinate 24,213 downwards.
TCAACAAGAATTGTATATTGAGCATAGGCACTGGTGTTCCATTCTTCCACATAAGGGATTGTCTTTACCCCCAAGGCCTCGAGTGACTCACCGTACAACCTTGCAACACGCTGACGTTGCTCAAGCTCCTTTTCAAAAATTTCAAGTTTTGGCAAGAGAATTGCCGCTTGAAGCGTATCCAGGCGACTATTAACTCCCACGCGCACATGGTGATAGCGGCGGTCCTGTCCGTGCCTGGCGATTTGACGCAGTACTTTGGCCAATTCGTCATCATTGGTAAAAATCGCGCCACCATCCCCATAGCATCCCAGCGGTTTGCTTGGAAAGAAGCTAGTACACGCTATTGTGGTGAGGTTGCAGGAGCGTTTCCCTTTGTAGGTAGCGCCAAAGCTTTGTGCTGCGTCTTCGATTACTGGGATTGAGTATTTAACGGCAATCGCATTAATCGCATCGTAGTCTGCACATTGCCCGTATAGAGAAACCGGAATGATAGCTTTCGTACGCGGGGTAATTGCTGCTTCCAGCTTTTGCGGGTCAAGATTATATGTGCGTGGATCAATATCCACATACACCGGTTTTGCGCCGAGCAAGGCAACTGTCTCGGCGGTCGCAATATAGGTGAAACCAGGTGTTATAACTTCGTCACCCGGGCCAATTCCCAGCGCCATTTGAGCGATTTGCAAGGCGTCTGTGCCATTGGCGCAAGTTATGCAGTGTTTAGCGCCAACAAACTGAGCGAGTTTTTCCTCGAGCTCCGCTACCTCTGGGCCGAGAATGTACTGGCCGTGGCTCAAGACGCGCTGGATGCCGGCATCGATCTTGTCCTTGATACGTGCTTGCTGGGTTTTCAGGTCAATGAATTCAATCATGCTCAGGCATCCGTCTTGTTCAAAAGTTTTCCGTTCAGCACGTAGCGCGCTCCCGTATGCGAGCAGAAGGCCTCACCCTGCTCGTTCAACTGCAATTGCTCGCCAAATTCGCTCATCCAGCCAATCTGCCGTGCGGGCACACCCACCATCAATGCATAGGCCGGTACATCCTTGTTGATGACCGCGCCGGCACCGACGAAGGCATATTCACCAATGGTAACGCCGCAGACGATGGTGCAATTGGCGCCAAGCGTCGCGCCCTTTTTTACCAGCGTATCGAGGTACTGGTCCTTGCGCTCGATCAGCGAACGCGGATTATAGACATTGGTGAAGACCATGCTGGGGCCACAGAATACGCCCTCTTCCAGCGTGACATTGTCGTAGACCGAAACATTGTTCTGGATCTTACAGCGGTCGCCGATCACGACTTTGTTGCCCACGAACACATTCTGACCGAGCGAAACGCCGACACCGATGCGGGCGCCCGCGCAAACATGGACAAAGTGCCAGACACGGGAGTTTTCACCGATCTGCGCGCCCTCATCGACGATCGCGCTGGGGTGCTGATAGTAACTCATGGCTTCAGACTCACATTAGACTGAGGTTGATCGAAAGCACGCTGCAGTGGCTCGGCAGCATAGTGCCCATAACGACGTGCACCTACCTCGTTGAGGTGGTGGCTGTCGCGGTAGATGAGCAAACCTTGCTGGTAAGGCGCAGCGGCAAAGAAGCTGCTATTGGAAAGGTCCAGGAAACGCACGCCCGGCGTGCGGTCGACAATGGCCTGCACTTGCTGGTTGGCAACCTGCCACTCACGATTGAATGTCAATGGCGCCGGCAGGCCAAGCTCGGTAAAGCGCCTTACCCGCTGCACGTCTGTTTCAAACATTGGTACCTGAGCAAGCACCACGATATGTTTATGGGCTCCTGCAGTATCGACGAGAAATTCAGCAAGCGCCTTGGCGAATGCTTGGCTCTGCATCTGGTACTGCCACATGCCTGCGACAATCACCCGCTCCACCTTCGGCAACTCACGAGCCACGGCCTCGATCTGCGCGCGGCAAGGTTTTTGCGCCCAGGCTGGCAGGCGTTCAATGTCAAAGCCGGGGATAGGCACGCAACTGCTGGCAGTGAGCACGCGGTAAGCAACGCCCTGCTCTTCGCCCACCTGGTCGAAGAAGTAGTTCAATTGGGCAGCATGGCTATCGCCAATTACCAGAACGGACACTTCGGCATCCGCCTTGCCTCGCTTGCACGCGCCCACTTGGGTGCCATGGCAGATAAGCTCTGGAGCAGCATAACGGGTGAGTTCCACAGACAACGGAGCGACCAGCGAGGCGTTGACACGTTGTCCACCCCACGCCACCAGCGCGACCACAGCACCGGTTACAGCCCACTTGGGTAGCTGGCGCATCATGCCGGAAGCGTTTCTGGCGGGTGTTTCGACCAAGCGATAGGAAAGCCATGCCAGCAGTACAGAGCTGGCCACGAAAATCGGCAACCATGCAGCCGTCAGCTCGTACTGCCCCGTGTAATAGCGAATGAACGCCAGCACCGGCCAATGCCACAGGTACAACGAATAGGAAATACCACCGATCCAGACCATCGGCCGAGTGGCTAGCAACGCGCTGACCGGACCACGCCGGGCAACGATGAGCAGCCCTGCCGCGACACAAGGCAGGATAGACCAGAAGCCTGGGAAGTGTTGCTTATCGATAGCCAGCACCGCCCAAGCCAGCAGGATTGCGCCCAGCCCACCGAATACGCTTGCAAGTAACATGGGCAGCTCGCGCTGGCGCATCAGCAAGGCAACGATGGCACCGACCATGAATTCGGGAATCCGTGCCGACAGGGCAAAGTACATCCCTTCTTGCGATTCGCCCAGTCCACGGTAGCCGCTCCAGGCAAACAGACTGGCGGCTAGCAAGGCAAACGTTATGAGACGCCATTGCTTTGGCAAGCAAATGACCAACACCGGGAAGAACAGATAGAACTGCATCTCGATGGCCAATGACCAGGTATGCAGAAGCGGCAATTCATCGGCCCGCGGCGCGAAATAACTGCCGAAGCCAGAGAAGTACTGGTTGCTGGTAAACAACGCCGAGGACTTCAGGCTGTCGAGGAAAAATGCGAAGTCATCAGGCAGAAACAGGAGCGCGGACAGCGCGGACACCACCACCAGCATGACGAAATACGCCGGCAGAATGCGCTTGATGCGGCTGGCATAGAATGAAACGAGATCGACCTTGTCGCTTCGCTCGGTCAACAATGCCGTTATGATGAAGCCAGAGATGACAAAAAAGATGTCGACGCCGACATAGCCGGCTTTCAGCCAGCCACTATTGGCGTGATAAAGCATGACCGCCAGCACCGCGATTGCACGCAAGCCCTGAATATCGAGACGAATGCTGCGCATGCGGCGCATCGCACCCGCTTCGTTTGGCTTGTTGAAATTATCGTTCGACACGCTGGCTTGCGATCCTGCTTGGGAAACTTGAAACGGGTGGCGCAAGGCCACCCGTGTTGTCTCGCCGATCAGCGAGAAAGGGCTTGGACGAACGGATGCGCTTCGTTGTCCGCTGCAACGACGATGGCCGCACTGCGAATGGTGTTGACCGTCTCCACGCAGTGGCGAGCATCCTCGATGCCATAACCACGCCCAGCCAGGATTTCCTCGTAGCTGGTGGTGTGCAGGTCAGTGAAGCCTTCGGAGAACTCCATTTCCTCACCGTTGACGGTAATCGAACGGTAAGTTGGCTTCTTGCCCTTTACCGACTCCGGCAGGTCGTTGGCGTCGACCGACAGGAACCAGCGTACACGTGCTTTCTCGTACTCCAGGTAACCGGCCGCCTTGTGTTCGGAAGTGAAGTGCACAACGTTGCGCTGCAACTTGCCGAAGATGAAGTGCAGCATGTCGTAGAAGTGCACGCCAATGTTGGTGGCTACGCCGAAGGACTTGCGTGGGTCACCTTTCCAGCTTTGCAGGTACCACTTGCCACGGGAAGTAATGTAGGTCAGGTCGACTTCGTACTTGTGCGGGTTGTTCTCGCGGGCAACTTTGTCCTTCAAGGCAATGATTGCCTGGTGATGGCGCAGTTGCAGGATGTTGAACAGGCGCTTGCCGGTTTCCTGCTCGATCAGGGCCAACTGGTCCAACTGCTGCGGGGTCGGCACCAGCGGTTTTTCGCAGATCACGTCACAGCCCAGGCGCAGACCAGCGGCAATGTGCGGTTGGTGCAGGTAGTTGGGCGAGCAGATCGACACGTAATCCAAGGCGTTCGCTGGGTCGCGCTTGAGGCTGTGAGCGTGATCAAGGAAGAACTCGAACTCGGTAAAGAATTCGCTTTGCGGTGAAATGCTGTCGATGATGCCTACCGAGTCATTGATGTCATAAGCGGACACCAATGTATTGCCGGTATCCTTAATGGCGCGCATATGGCGGGGGGCGATATAACCGGCAGCACCAATTAGAGCAAAACGTTTCATCCAGAACTCTCCTGTCATCAAGCTTTGATAATGTTCGATTGAGGGGCGCGATATTTACCACGACTATCGATGATCAGTTGAGCATGTTGGCTGATAAGCTCATAGTCGAACTTATCGTGGTCGGTGGCCAGGATGACAGCATCATAAGCTTTTAGAACTTCAGCCGTCAGAGGCTCACTGGAAAGGTCAAAGTGGTGCTCGCGCATCTTCGGAAACTTCAAGACGTGCGGATCGGAGTACCCTACGACGCCACCTTTGGCCTCGATCAGTTCCATGATTTCAACCGAAGGCGACTCACGCATATCATCTACGTTCTTCTTGTAGGCGATACCAAGCACTAGAATCTTGCTGCCTTTCAAAGGTTTACCGCGCTCATTCAAGCCGTCCATCAACTTGCTCAGGACGTACTCCGGCATGGCCTGGTTGACCTCTCCCGAAAGCTCGATAAACCGTGTATGCAAACCATACTCACGGGCTTTCCAAGTCAGGTAGAACGGGTCGATTGGAATGCAGTGACCACCGAGACCAGGGCCAGGGTAGTAGGCAGTAAAACCGAAGGGCTTGGTTGCAGCGGCGTCGACCACTTCGAAAATATCGATGCCCATGCGGTCAGCGACCACTTTCATCTCATTCACCAAACCGATATTGACCGCACGATGGATATTTTCCAGTAGCTTGGTCATTTCAGCTGCTTTGGTAGAGCTGACCTGCACAACCTGGTCAATCGCGTGCTCATAGAGAGCGACACCGACCTCGAGGCACTCAGGCGTATGACCACCGATTACCTTTGGAATGGTACGGGTTTCAAAGTTGGGATTGCCCGGATCTTCGCGCTCCGGAGAATAAACCAGGAAGATATCCTCACCAACACGCAGTCCTTTCTCTTGGACACGTGGTAGCAGCTCTTCTTCTGTCGTGCCCGGATAGGTTGTACTTTCAAGAGAAACGACTTGGCCCGCCCTTAAATAGGGTTTTATCGCATCAGTCGTATTTATCACAAAACTCATATCGGGTTCGCGATATTTATTTAATGGTGTCGGTACGCAGAGAATCAGCGCATCACATTCAGGCACACGAGTAAAATCGGTAGTGGCTTCAAATCCGTTTTGGCAAGCGGCTTCGATTTTTTCGCCAGGAATGTGCTCGATGTAGCTTTTACCTGAATTCAGAAGTTCAACTTTTGAACTATCGATATCAAGCCCAATGACTTTAAACCCGATCGCATTATAACGCAGCATCAAAGGCAGGCCGACGTATCCAAGACCGACGATACCGATGACGGCCTCTTTTGCTTTAAATTTGGCGACGCTCGCCTGCTTTATGCTCGACATCCAACTCTCCATTTAACTTGTCAAAACCATCTAATTCATCAGAGCTATGAATCAAGCCTGAATCCGCCTGACCCCTACCATTGCACAACTGGCAAACCTCCGCCTCAGCCCGCCGAACGGATGCTGGACGCTTTCACTTCAGTTCTTGCCAAAACTCATTATGGAGCAGCATCTCCGGCGCCTACCGCCGACTCTCCAGATGTCCCCACCATGCACAAATTTCGATACGCCACAGGCCTGTTGCTACCGACCTCCGAACGAGACGGCCATCCCGTCCCTCACAAACCGCCATTATGCCTGTTATGTAGCAAAATGGCTTTCCTGGATTGTACTTTACTGAGTTCTGACTAGTTTTTGCAGGGCTTGCTTCAGTTGAACGGCTCGCTTTTGCCATCATTATGACATCTAACCACTGAGACCCGCCCCGTCGGAGCACCTCGTGACTACAACCGATGGAGCCTCGGCACACATTAAAACCATGAACACTTAGAGTTATTCGCCACACCAATAAAAAACCCGCCTTACGAAGATAATCCTCATAAAGACGGGCTCAAACAAGCATTCGGAATTCTCTCTAAAGAGTTACGAAAATACTTTAGGATCGAAAAATTGACCATCTCAACCCTGCACTTGCTGTTCCTTACTCCGAATAACCGCAAATCGAATTAACGCAATGAAACTACCCAGCATCCCGCCAGCAATAATGCCCAGCAGCAAAATCAAAGCCTTTCTTGGTTTAATCGGGCTTTGCGGCACTTCAACGCTGCCATCTTGCCGATAAACCGAAATACTGTCTGGATCAATATTCAACTTACGATAAAAACTGTATCGCATTTGGAGCGAACGCAAATCCGATATGAAGGCGTCGTCAGAAGCCCTCGACTCCAGCGCTTTCACTTCCGCAGCCAAGGCTTTGCTGCCTCGCTGGTAATCCATTTTATTGCCAGTTTCTACCGTTATATCAACAGCCGCCGTAGAGTTTATACTCGGGCTGGTGAGACCAATCGCTTCTGCAATCTTCAACGCTTCGCGCAACTGCTGAATCCGATCCTCACGTATTCGCTGCGCAGTCTCGCGCAAACCGACAATACGCTGCTCCAGATTACGCGCTCTTACCGCAGCCTCAGCCGTAACGTTCTTGATCAACTCTGACTCAGCCGCTTCACTGGCGCGTGCCACATAAGCCTTCGCCCACTCCGTAGCTCGAACGGGATCTCCGCCCTGGACCGTTACCGAATAGCGATCCGGCGTATCCTTACCAGGCCCCTTGATTATTAACTCTCGAGAGAAACGTTCGTACAATCGGTCGAGCGCGCCCGTTCGCTGGGATTCATCAAGTGAAGGAAGATAAACTTCATTGAAGAATGTCTGACGAAGAGATTCACCCTGTAAGTTTCGGGCAAATACGTCATAGACATGCTTGATGGAATAAGGATCCAGCTCAGTGCTTTTCCCTCGACCATAGTTCAACTCAGCAATACCATTCTGAGTAGGAGGCATGATAAAAAGTTGAGCTTGGTAGACCGGTTTGCTGAGGTACGCATAAGCAGCTGCCCCCACGGTAACCAACAAGGTGACCGCAAGGATCAACCACTTTTGCCCCCAGAGCCCGCGCGCAAGTGCGATCAGATCGATTTCATTGGTGCCCTGGGTTTCAATACGATTATTTGGCATGGGTGATTCCGCCTCCCTTTTTTGGCATTGCGTCGACAGACACATCGAACTCACTAAAAGGCAAGACAGGCACAGCGATAGACTGGATCAAGTTAAATTTGAACAAAACGCACCCAAAGTCAGAAAAAATTGTTGGCCGTGATCCTTACACCAAGACTACTGGGCTCACATATCCATTATTTCGGCCGTCTACGCATTCCCAGGAACCACGCAAGCGACGGCCCGACTATCATACCAGCGAGAAGCGCCAGGATCACGAAAACCGAAACGGGAAGCTGCGGAGCTGACCAGCCCAGAAACAGGAGTGCGACCGGCTGGTTGTTTTCAAGTACGAACAGGACAATAGCCGAGGCCACAAGTAGCGCCAGTACGACAAGGGCCAAACGCTTAAAGTTCCGCATGAAGACTCCTCTGTTTAGGTGCTGCGTCAGAGCTCATCCCCCTCCTCCTCATTAACACGATCCCTAAGCTCTTTGCCCGGCTTGAAATGAGGGACAAACTTTCCATCGAGGCTGACAGATTGACCGGTCTTTGGATTTCGGCCTACACGCGGAGCGCGGTAATGCAGGGAAAAGCTGCCAAAACCACGGATTTCAATACGATCCCCCGTTGCCAGGCACTGGGACATTTGTTCAAGCATGGTCTTGATGGCCAGCTCCACATCCTTGGATGAGAGTAGCCCTTGATGGGTGACAATTCGTTCGATCAACTCCGACTTCGTCATATTTTTCCCTTCTTTTTCAAGCAGCTAGGAAAATCGCTTGAAAAGGTTTTAGCATGACCGGAGGGATTTGAACAGCCCAAGTATTGACATTCTTCACCAGTCCCTTGTTGCTTCTTTCCATGCAGACAGGAAGTTTTCCTCAAGCTATCGACAGATGACCAGCATCGTACGAGTCAAATAGCCAGCCGGATTAAAACCAAAAGGGTACTGATCGTCATCCTTCGCGTCGTCGGACCGGGTAATGACCTTGTAGCCAGCCCCCTTGCACTCCCTGGCAGCCCTCTTATGGCACTTCTCCCAGCCAGAGCCCAGCCCCGAACAGTCGACCTCGATACCACTGACTCCACGCACTGCATGGGTCTTGGCGCTCGTAGAGCAACCCGCCACCACCAGGACACTCAACACCAGAAAGAGCCTATTCATTCAATTCCTTTAGACAAAGACCCAGATCGATCACTTATACAAGCCGGAGCCTTGCCCTGAATAGACGAGGATCGGCTTCATAAAAGAGACATCTTGGTCGCAGGATTGGTTTCGCAATATCCCAAATGAACACCATCATCGACAACGGCTTGCAGGAAGCAAAGGGCTATGAAATATCGCACCCACAAAAAAGGGCGACCGAAGTCGCCCTTTTTCATGGTCTGACAGAACTCAGTTCTGTTTTTCCATTTGTGCACGCAACAGGTCGCCCAGAGTGGTAGGACCAGCAGCAATGTCAGAGGTAGCTGGCTTGTCGCGCAGGCTCTGGATTGCTTCTTTCTCTTCAGCATCGTCTTTCGACTTGATGGAGAGCTGGATTACGCGGCTCTTGCGGTCAACGCTGATGATCTTGGCTTCTACTTCTTCGCCTTCTTTCAGAACGTTGCGCGCGTCTTCAACGCGGTCACGGCTGATTTCGGAGGCTTTCAGAGTCGCTTCGATATCGTCGGCCAGGGTGATGATGGCGCCTTTGGCGTCAACTTCTTTCACGATGCCCTTAACGATTGCGCCTTTGTCGTTCTCTTGAACGTACTCGGAGAACGGATCGCTTTCCAGTTGCTTGATGCCCAGGGAGATACGCTCGCGCTCTGGGTCAACCGACAGGATAACGGTGTCCAGCTCGTCGCCCTTCTTGAAACGGCGTACGGCTTCTTCGCCCACTTCGTTCCAGGAGATGTCGGACAGGTGAACCAGGCCGTCGATGCCGCCGTCCAGACCAATGAAGATACCGAAATCGGTGATCGACTTGATGGTGCCGGAGATTTTATCGCCCTTGTTGAACTGGCCAGAGAAGTCTTCCCATGGGTTGGACTTGCACTGCTTGATGCCGAGGGAGATACGACGACGCTCTTCGTCGATGTCCAGAACCATGACTTCCACTTCGTCGCCGACTTGTACGACTTTCGAAGGGTGGATGTTCTTGTTGGTCCAGTCCATTTCGGAAACGTGTACCAGACCTTCAACGCCTTCTTCCAGCTCAGCGAAGCAGCCGTAGTCGGTGAGGTTGGTAACACGAGCGGTGACGCGGGTGCCTTCTGGGTAACGGGCTTTGATAGCAACCCATGGATCTTCACCCAGCTGCTTGAGGCCCAGGGAAACACGATTGCGCTCGCGATCGTACTTCAGAACCTTGACATCGATCTCGTCGCCAACGTTGACGATTTCCGAAGGATGCTTGATACGCTTCCAGGCCATGTCGGTGATGTGCAGCAGACCATCGACACCACCCAGATCGACGAATGCGCCGTAATCGGTGAGGTTCTTGACGATACCCTTGACCTGTTGGCCTTCCTGCAGCGATTCCAGCAGAGCTTCACGCTCGGCGGAGTTCTCGGCTTCCAGGACACTGCGACGGGAAACGACAACGTTGTTGCGCTTCTGGTCCAGCTTGATGACCTTGAATTCCAGCTCTTTGCCTTCCAGGTGCGTGGTGTCGCGCACTGGACGGACGTCAACCAGGGAACCTGGCAGGAACGCACGGATGCCGTTAACGTCGACAGTGAAGCCGCCTTTAACCTTACCGTTGATAACGCCCTTGACCACTTCCTCAGCTGCGAAAGCCGCTTCCAGAACGATCCAGCATTCAGCGCGCTTGGCTTTTTCACGGGACAGCTTGGTTTCACCAAAGCCATCTTCAACCGAGTCCAGCGCAACGTGAACTTCGTCACCGACGTTGATGTTCAGTTCGCCAGCGTCGTTGTAGAACTGCTCAAGCGGGATGAGTGCTTCAGACTTCAGACCAGCGTGAACGGTTACCCAGCGAGCTTGGTAATCGATATCAACGATAACACCGGTGATGATGGAGCCTGCCTGAAGGTTCAGGGTTTTCAGGCTTTCTTCAAAGAGTTCCGCAAAGCTTTCGCTCATTTTAATTCCTGTTGATTAGGGCGAAGAATACGCCCGCCTCCACACCCCAGACGGTGTGGGTTAGTTTCATATAAAAGAAGCATCGCAGGACTATGACTGGTCCCCTGCGAAGCTTCCTGGTCACCCGGCGATATCGCGAATGGCGATCTCGCTCATGATGCGTTGCAGCACCTGATCGATGGACAACTCCGTTGAATCCAGCTGTATCGCGTCGGCCGCCGGCTTGAGCGGGGCTACTGCGCGCTGGGTGTCACGCTCATCGCGTGCACGGATCTCATCTAGCAGACTCGACAGACTAACATCCTCGCCCTTGCCCTTCAACTGCAAATATCGGCGGCGCGCCCTCTCCTCGGCGCTGGCGGTGAGGAAAATCTTCAAAGGCGCGTCAGGAAAGACCACCGTGCCCATGTCGCGACCATCAGCCACTAGCCCCGGCGGCTCCTGAAAGGCGCGCTGACGTTGCAGCAACGCTTCGCGCACCGCTGGCAGCGCGGCGACCTGGGAGGCCCCGGCGCCCACGTTTTCGGTACGGATGACATCACTGACTTCGTCGCCTTCCAGGATAATGCGCTGGAGCTGGCCGTCAGTCGCCGCAATGAATTGCACGTCCAGGTGAGCCGCCAGCGCCTTGAGCAATTCTTCATTGGTCAGGTCGACGCCATGGTTGGCGGCAGCGAATGCCAGCAGCCGGTACAAGGCACCCGAATCGAGCAGGTTCCAGCCCAACTGCCTGGCCAGGATCCCGGCGACGGTGCCCTTGCCCGAACCGCTTGGGCCATCGATGGTGATGACCGGTGCCTTGATGTTCACGACTGCGCCTCTTGTGCTACTCGAATACCGACCTGTGCGCACAGCGCCAGGAAGTTCGGGAACGACGTGGCGACGTTGGCGCAATCATGGATGCGAATCGGCGCGTTGGCGCGCAGAGACGCAACACTGAAGGCCATGGCGATGCGGTGATCACCGTGACCATGGACTTCGCCGCCGCCGATCTGGCCGCCGTCGATGATGATGCCGTCCGGCGTCGGCTGGCACTTGACGCCCAGGGCGAGCAAGCCGTCAGCCATCACCTGGATGCGGTCCGACTCCTTGACCCGCAGCTCTTCGGCACCAGTCAGCACGGTACGCCCTTCTGCACAGGCGGCCGCCACGAACAGCACCGGGAACTCGTCGATGGCCAGCGGAACCAGCGCCTCCGGAATCTCGATACCCTTGAGCTTAGCTGCTCGTACGTGCAGGTCCGCTACGGGTTCGCCGCCGACTTCACGCTGGTTTTCCAGAGTAATGTCAGCGCCCATCAGGCGCAGGATGTCGATCACGCCGGTACGGGTCGGGTTGATGCCGACGTGTTCGAGCACCAGGTCGGAGCCTTCGGCGATCGAGGCGGCCACCAGGAAGAATGCCGAGGACGAGATATCGCCCGGCACTTCGATGTGGGTCGCGGCCAGCTTATTACCAGATTCGACGGACGCCGTGGCGCCGTCCACCGTGACCGGGTAGCCGAAGCCGCGCAGCATGCGCTCGGTGTGGTCGCGGGTCGGGGCCGGTTCGGTGACGGTGGTCTTGCCTTCGGCGTAGAGACCGGCCAGCAGCAGGCAGGATTTCACCTGGGCGCTGGCCATCGGCATGGTGTAGGTCAGGCCCTTGAGCTTGTTGCCGCCACGAATGGTCATCGGCGGACGACCGTCGGCGGCAGTCTCGATGACCGCACCCATTTCCCGCAACGGATTGGCGACGCGGTTCATCGGGCGCTTGGACAGCGAGGCGTCGCCGGTCAGGGTGCTGTCGAAGTCCTGCGCGGCCAGCAGGCCGGACAACAGACGCATCGAAGTCCCGGAGTTACCCAGGTAGATCGGCCCTGGGGCAGGCTTGAGGCCGTGCAGGCCGACACCATGGATGGTCACGCGGCCGTGGTGCGGACCTTCGATGACCACCCCCATGTCGCGAAACGCTTGCAGCGTCGCCAGGGCGTCTTCGCCCTCGAGGAAGCCTTCCACCTCGGTCACGCCTTCGGCCAGGGAGCCGAGCATGATCGAACGGTGGGAAATCGATTTATCGCCCGGTACACGAATACGCCCACTCAGGGAGCCACCAGGTTGTGCCAGGAAAATCAGATCGTTGGAGTTCATAGCGTCCACATAGGCCCGACGGGCCAGGATTTTACTGAAATGCTCGCGGGCCACCCTGGCGCGCGTGAAAACGCCCAGCAATTGGTGCCCGTCCCCTGCATCGACCGCGTCGCGCAAGGCGTCGAGGTCGCTGCGAAATGTATCGAGTGTGCGCAAGACAGCTTCGCGGTTGGCGAGGAAGATGTCGTGCCACATGACCGGGTCGCTTCCGGCGATTCTCGTGAAATCGCGGAAACCGCCGGCAGCGTAACGGAAGATCTCAAGATTTTCATTGCGTTTGGCCAATGAATCCACCAGGCCGAACGCCAACAGGTGTGGCAAATGGCTGGTGGCGGCCAATACTTCATCGTGACGCTCGACCTGCATGTGCTCGACATCGGCGCCCAGTTCGCGCCACAAACGGTCCACCACCGCCAGCGCGGCTGGATCCGTCTGGTCCAGCGGCGTGAGGATCACTTTGTGACGACGAAACAGTTCGGCGTTGGAAGCTTCCACCCCGCTCTGCTCGGAACCGGCAATCGGATGACCGGGCACGAAGCGCGCCGGCATACCGCCGAAGGCCTCGGTGGCAGCACGCACGACGTTGCCCTTGGCGCTGCCGACATCGGTCAGGATCGCCTGCCCCAAATTCATGCTAGCCAAGCGTGCCAGCAGTTTTTCCATGGCCAGGATCGGCACGGCCAGCTGGATCACGTCCGCGCCCTGGCAAGCGATCGCCAGGTCATCCTCGCAGTGATCGACCACACCCAACTCCACGGCCAGCTTGCGCGACTGTGGATCCAGGTCGACACCGACCACCTCGCGGCACAGGCCGCTTTCACGCAAGCCCTTGGCGAACGAACCGCCGATCAACCCCAGGCCGACCACCACCAGGCGACCGATCATAGGGGCAGCAGGTTGCAGCGAAGTGACATCAACCACGAACCAGGACCTTGCTCAACGCCTCGAGGAAACGGCTGTTTTCCGTCGGCAGGCCAATGGTGATGCGCAGGTGGTTCGGCATGCCGTAATTGGCCACCGGACGCACGATCACACCTTCGCGCAACAGCCCCTGGTACACCGGGGCGGCGACACGCCCCAGGTCGACGCAGATGAAATTGCCTTTGGATGGAATCCAGCCCAGGCCCAGCTCACGCAGCCCCGCCTCCAACTGCTGCATGCCGGCCGCGTTGAGGCGACGGCTTTCAGCCAGGTAAGCGTCATCCTGCAAGGCCGCACAGGCGGCGGCCAGGGCGAAGCTGTTGACGTTGAACGGCTGACGCACGCGGTTCAGCACATCGGCCACCACGGCAGTGGACAGACCGTAGCCGACCCGCAGCGAGGCCAGGCCATAGGCTTTGGAGAAGGTGCGCGAAACCAGCAGGTTCGGGTAGGCCGCGAGGAAATCCAGGCCATCGGGCAAATCGCTGCCTTCGGCATACTCGATGTAAGCCTCGTCCAACACCACCAGCACATGCGCAGGCACATCCTGCAGGAAGTCATCCAGGGCCTGGGCATCGAACCAGGTGCCGGTCGGGTTGTTCGGGTTGGCAATGAAGACCACGCGGGTGTTGGCGTCGATGGCGGCCAGCATGGCGGGCAGGTCGTGCCCCCAGTCCTTGGCGGGAACCACATGGGCATCCGCGCCGACGGCCTGGGTCGCGATCGGGTAGACCGCAAACGCGTGCTCGCTGAACACCGCGTTGAGACCTGGCGCCAGGTACGCACGAGCCACCAGTTCAAGGATGTCGTTGGAACCATTGCCCAGCGTCACTTGGTTCAGCTCGACACCACAGCGCTCGGCCAGCAGGCTCTTGAGTGCGAAGCCATTGCCATCGGGGTAACGGGTCAGCTCGGCCAGTTCGTCGCGGATCGCCGCCAGTGCCTTGGGGCTCGCGCCCAACGGGTTTTCGTTGCTCGCCAACTTGACGATGCTGGCCGGATCCAGGTCCAGCTCACGGGCCAGTTCGTCCACGGGCTTGCCCGGAACGTAAGGCGAGAGTTGTTGCACGCCTGGCTGAGCCAGAGCGAGGAAGTTGCCACTCATTTGCTATCCGCCCTTAAAGAACTGCCTTGGGGTAGGAACCCAGCACCTTGAGTGCCACTGCTTCCTGACTGATTTTCTCCAGCACACCTTTTACCAGCGGATCGCGGTGGTGGCCGACGAAATCGATGAAGAACACGTAGGTCCATTTACCGCTGCGCGACGGACGGGTCTCGATCCGCGTCAGGTCGATACCGTTGTCATGGAACGGCACCAGCAGTTCATGGAGCGCGCCGGGCTTGTTGCTCATGGAAACGATGATCGAGGTCTTGTCGTCGCCGGTCGGCGGGACTTCCTGGCTGCCGATCATCAGGAATCGCGTGGAGTTGTCCGGGCGATCCTCGATTTTTTCCGCCAGGCGCGTCAGCCCATAGAGACCCGCCGCCATATCGCCAGCAATCGCCGCCGAGTTCCACTCGCCCTTGACCCGCTTGGCCGCCTCGGCGTTGCTCGATACCGCCACGCGCTCGACGTTCGGGTAATGGGCGTCCAGCCACTTGCGGCACTGGGCCAACGACTGGGCGTGGGAATAGATCCGGCTGATGCTGTCGGTCTTGGTGTTCTCGCCCACCAGCAGGTGGTGGTGGATGCGCAACTCGACTTCGCCGCAGATCACCATGTCGTGCTCGAGGAAGCTGTCCAGCGTGTGATTGACTGCGCCTTCGGTGGAGTTCTCCACCGGCACCACGCCAAAATTCACCGCGCCGGCGGCCACTTCACGGAACACTTCGTCAATGGCCGCCATCGGCTTGCTGATCACGGCGTGACCGAAGTGCTTCATGGCCGCCGCCTGGGTGAAGGTACCTTCCGGCCCCAGGTAGGCGACTTTCAGCGGCTGCTCGAGGGCCAGGCACGAAGACATGATTTCGCGGAACAGACGCGCCATCTCTTCGTTGCCCAGCGGCCCCTTGTTGCGCTCCATGACACGCTTGAGCACCTGCGCTTCACGCTCGGGACGATAGAACACCGGCACTTCGCCTTCGGCCAGGGAGGCCATCTTCACCCGGGCGACTTCCTGGGCGCAGCGCGCACGCTCGCTGATCAGCTCCAGGACTTTTTCATCCAGGGCATCGATACGCAGGCGCAGCGCCTTGAGTTCTTGCTCAGACATCAGCCATGTTCCTTCTCGAACTCTGCCATGTAGGCGATCAACGCATTGACGGCGTTGATGTCGACGGCGTTGTAGATGGAGGCGCGCATGCCACCGACCGAACGGTGGCCCTTGAGGTTCAGCAAACCACGCTCGTCGGCACCGGCCAGGAACGGCTTGTCGAGACGGTCGTCGGCCAGGCGGAACGGCACGTTCATCCAGGAACGATCGGTCTTGTTGATCGGGTTGCTGTAGAGGCCGCTGGCGTCGATGAAGTCATACAGCGTGCGCTGCTTCACTTCGTTGAGCTTGCCGATGGCTTCGACACCGCCCTGCTCCTTCAGCCATTCGAACACCAGGCCCGACAGGTACCAGGCCAGGGTCGGCGGGGTGTTGTACATCGAGCCGTTGTCGGCCGCGACCTTGTAGTTGAGCATGGTCGGGCACAGGGAGCGGGCACGCCCCAGCAGGTCTTCACGAATGATGCTGACCAGGATGCCGCTTGGACCGATGTTCTTCTGGGCACCCGCGTAGATCATGCCGAAACGGGAGATATCCACAGGGCGCGAGAGAATGTCCGAGGACATGTCGGCCACCAATGGCACGTCGCCCGTTTCCGGGATCCAGTTGAATTCCAGGCCACCGATGGTTTCGTTCGGTGCGTAATGAACGTAGGCCGCGTCCTTGGACAGGTTCCACTCGTTCTGGCCGGGAATCGCGAAATAGTCGTAGGGCTTGGCGGTGGCAGCCACGTTGACGTGACCGTAGCGCGAAGCTTCTTCGATGGCTTTCTGCGACCAGATGCCGGTGTCGATGTAGTCGGCCTTGCCGTTTTCCGGCAGCAGGTTCAACGGAATCTGGGCGAACTGCTGGCTCGCGCCGCCTTGCAGGAACAGCACCTTGTAGTTGGACGGGATGTTCAGCAGATCACGCAGATCCTGCTCGGCCTTGGTGGCAATGGACACGAACTCATCGCTGCGATGGCTCATTTCCATGACCGACAGGCCCTTGCCGTGCCAGTCGAGAAGTTCACCCTGGGCACGCTTCAGGACCGCTTCAGGAAGCGCCGCCGGGCCGGCACAGAAGTTATAGGCTCTCTTGCTCACATCCAATCTCGCTCTGATCTGGTGGTCACATAAATCTTGAGTCTGCACTGTGGGAGCGAGCTTGCTCGCGATAGCGATGTAACAGTCAACAGTGATGCTGAATGTCAGGCCGTCATCGCGAGCAAGCTCGCTCCCACAGAGGGTATCGTTCACTTCAGGTATGGATGAATCCGTGGCGAGGGAGCGTGCTTCCTCGCCACAGTGAATCAAACGAACCTTAAGTGAGCAGCATTACCCCCACAGGGGGGATGCGCAGTGTCGCAAATTTTCAAACGGAACAAACAACAAGGGGGCGAATCTTCATCCGCCCCCCTTGCGTGTCCGCTTAGTCCTGCGGTTCTTCTTCGTCTGCGGCAGCGTCGAGCGGTTGGTCGCCGACAGCGTCGTCGACATCGGCACCGAGAGCGCCATCGAACGCCACGCCGTCCTCGCCGTCCAACTCCTCGCCTTCAACCTCCGACGGTTCCTGGACCCGCTCAAGCCCGACCAGCGTTTCGTCGCTGGCCAGCTTGATCAGCGTCACACCCTGGGTGTTACGGCCCAGGCTCGACACTTCAGCGACCCGCGTGCGCACCAGGGTGCCCTGGTCGGAGATCAACATGATCTCCTCGCCATCGAGCACCTGGACAGCACCCACCAGACGACCGTTACGGTCGTTGCTGACCATGGCGATCACGCCCTGGCCACCACGCTTGTACTCAGGGAACTCGCTGATGGCCGTGCGCTTGCCATAACCACGGGCCGAAGCGGTGAGGATCTGGCTGCCTTCTTCGGGGATCAGCATGGAAATCAGCTTCTGGCCTTCCGGCAGGCGCATGCCGCGCACACCGCGAGCGGTACGGCCCATGGCGCGAACGTCGGACTCCTTGAAGCGAGTGACCTTGCCGCCGTCGGAGAACAGCATGACCTCACGCTCGCCGTCGGTGATGGCAGCGGAGATCAGCACGTCACCTTCGTCCAGCTCCAGGGCGATCAGACCGACGCTGCGCTGACGGCTGAAGGATTCCAGCGGGGTCTTCTTCACGGTTCCGTTGGCGGTGGCCATGAAGATGTAGTGACCCTCGGTGTACTCTTCCACCGGCAACATGGTGGTGATGTATTCACCATCGTCCAGCGGCAACAGGTTGACCAGCGGACGGCCACGAGCGGCACGGGACGCTTCCGGGATTTCGTAGGTCTTGAGCCAGTACACCTTGCCCTTGCTGGAGAACAGCAGCAGCGTTGTGTGGCTGTTGGCGACCAGCAGGTGAGCGATGTAGTCCTCGTCCTTGACGCCCGTCGCGGACTTGCCTTTGCCGCCGCGACGCTGGGCCTGGTAGGCGGCCAGCGGCTGGGTCTTGGCGTAGCCGCCGTGGGAAATGGTCACCACGCGCTCTTCTTCCGGGATCATGTCACCCAGGGTCAGGTCCAGGCGCGCATCGAGGATCTCGGTGCGGCGCACGTCGCCGTATTCGGCGCGGATCACTTCCAGTTCTTCGCGGATCACTTCCATCAGGCGCGTAGCGCTGTTGAGGATGCGGATCAGCTCGCCGATCTGGTTGAGGATTTCCTGGTACTCGGCCAGCAGCTTCTCGTGCTCGAGGCCGGTCAGGCGGTGCAGGCGCAGTTCCAGGATGGCTTGCGCCTGCTCCGGGGACAGGAAGTACTTGCCTTCGCGCAGGCCGTATTGCGGGTCGAGGTTCTCGGGGCGGCACGAATCGGCGCCAGCGCGCTCGACCATCGCCACCACCGCGGTGGACTCCCAAGGGGTGCTGATCAGCGCTTCCTTGGCTTCCGACGGGGTTGGCGAGGCCTTGATCAGGGCGATCACCGGGTCGATGTTCGACAGGGCAACGGCCTGGCCTTCGAGAATGTGACCACGCTCGCGAGCCTTGCGCAGTTCGAACACCGTGCGGCGGGTGACCACTTCGCGACGGTGGCGCACGAAGGCTTCCAGCAGGTCCTTGAGGTTCAGGATCCGCGGACGGCCGTCGATCAGCGCAACGATGTTGATGCCGAACACGCTTTGCAGTTGGGTCTGGGCGTAGAGGTTGTTGAGGATCACCTCAGGCACTTCGCCACGGCGCAGCTCGATCACGACACGCATGCCGTCCTTGTCGGACTCGTCACGCAGCTCGGTGATGCCTTCGAGCTTCTTCTCTTTCACCAGCTCGGCGATCTTCTCGATCAGGCGAGCCTTGTTCAGCTGGTACGGCAGTTCGGTGATGACGATCTGCTGGCGGCCGCCGACCTTGTCGATGTCTTCGACCGTCGAGCGGGCGCGCATGTAAATGCGGCCACGGCCGGTACGGTAGGCTTCGATGATGCCGGCGCGACCGTTGATGATCGCAGCGGTCGGGAAGTCCGGACCGGGGATGTATTGCATCAGCTCATCGACGGTCAGCTCGGGATTGTCGATGAGCGCCAGGCAACCGTCGATGACTTCACCGAGGTTGTGCGGCGGGATGTTGGTCGCCATGCCCACGGCGATACCGCTGGAGCCGTTGACGAGCAGGTTCGGGATACGGGTCGGCATGACCGCCGGGATCATTTCGGTGCCGTCGTAGTTCGGCACCCAGTCCACGGTTTCCTTGTGCAGGTCGGCCAGCAGCTCGTGGGCCAGCTTGGTCATGCGCACTTCGGTGTATCGCATGGCCGCGGCGTTGTCGCCGTCCACCGAACCGAAGTTGCCCTGGCCGTCTACCAGCAGGTAGCGCAAGGAGAAGGGTTGCGCCATACGAACGATGGTGTCGTACACGGCAGTATCGCCGTGGGGGTGATACTTACCGATCACATCGCCGACGACACGGGCGGATTTCTTGTACGGCTTGTTGAAGTCGTTGCCCAGCTCGCTCATCGCGAACAGCACGCGCCGGTGCACGGGCTTCAAGCCATCGCGCGCATCCGGCAGCGCCCGCCCGACGATTACGCTCATTGCGTAGTCGAGGTAGGACTGTTTCAGCTCGTCTTCGATATTGACCGGGAGGATTTCTTTGGCCAGTTCGCCCATGAGAAGCCTGATTCCTTTTTCTGGTGAAACCTCGTCACATCCAGATGGGACGAACGAAGCTCGCCGCTGCAGAACAAATGCCGTGCAGCGACTTACGACAAATCAACGAGTTATGCCATGGATCTGCGCAGTAAAGGCCACCTCGCGAGGCAGCCCTGGAAACCGCCGGATGTTATCACAAGAGCCGCCACGCACCTATCCCCCAGATGCGCATGGTGCGTAGTTAGTTGACCGGTGACAGGCTGATATGGGACCAGAGGGGCTTAGAAGCACTGCCGATAGAGATTCAGGGGCCAAATGCAAGGGATTTGTTGCCTTCAAGGGCCTCATCGCGAGCAAGCTCACTCCCACAGGGATCTGTGCATGCGCAAGATTTCGGCCACGACCCGATCCAATGTGGGAGCGAGCTTGCTCGCGATGGCGACAGGCCAGACAACACAAACCATCAGTGCAACCGCTTGCGGCACATCAACTGCGCCAGCTTCGCGGTGTCCGGGCGCTCGACGATGCCCTTTTCCGTGACGATGACATCGATCAGGTCCGCCGGGGTGATATCGAAGACCGGGTTGAAGGCACCCACCTGCGCGTCGAGCTCCCTGCCGCCGATTTCCAGCAGTTCGCGCCCGTCGCACTCCTCCGCCGGGATGTCCTCACCGCTGGCCAGGCTCATGTCGATGATCGAGCTCGGCGCCACCACCATGAAACGCACGCCATGGTGCATGGCACAGACCGCCAGCTGATAAGTGCCGATCTTGTTCGCCACGTCACCATTGGCGGCGATGCAATCGGCACCGACGATCACCCAGGTCACACCCTTGGTCTTCATGATATGGGCAGCGGCGGAATCGGCGTTGAGGGTCACCGGAATGCCTTCGCGGGCCAGTTCCCACGCCGTCAGGCGCGAGCCTTGCAACCACGGCCGGGTTTCGTCGGCATAGACGCGCTCCACCATGCCTTCGATATATGCACCCCGGATAACCCCCAAGGCCGTACCAAAACCGCCGGTGGCCAGGGCGCCGGTGTTGCAATGGGTGAGAATCGCCTGGGCATTGCCCTGGTGCTTGCGGATCAGGTCGACCCCCAACTGGGCCATGGTCAGGTTGGCTTCGCGATCGCTCACGTGGATCGCGATGGCTTCAGCCTCGAGCACCGCCAGCGGCTCGGCATGCTCTTTCAAGCGCCCCAGCCGGTCGCGCATTCGATCCAGCGCCCAGAACAGGTTCGCCGCCGTCGGCCGGGCCTCGGCCAGCAAGGCAAAATCGGCCTCCAGGGCCGCTTGCCAATCGCCGCCTTCGGCCATCCTGGCCCGCGCCGCCAGCACCACGCCATACGCCGCACTGATGCCGATGACCGGCGCGCCGCGCACGGCCATCGAGCCAATGGCCTCGGCCACATCGGCGACACGGGTGCAGGCGATCCAGCTTTCCTCGAACGGCAAGCTACGCTGGTCCAGCAGGTACAGGACGCCATCACGCCAATCGATGGCCTTCACCTTCTCCGCAGCCAATAGTCGATCGCGCATCCTTCACCCCGTACTCATGAACAAAAGCCGCCGATTATAGCGATCCCTCCGCGAAGACGCTCGGGTATACTTCGCCATCCTTTATACCCCATGGAACCGTTCCACGATGCCCAAGCCTGCCGTTGCGCTCGACTTATTATTGCTGCCGACCTGGTTGGTGCCTGTCGAACCCGCCGGTGTAGTGCTCAAGGACCATGGCCTGGGCATTCGCGACGGTTGCATCGTGTTCATCGGTCCACGGGCAGAAGCCCTGAAGTGTGACGCCACCGAGGTCCGCGAACTGCCCGGCATGCTGCTCAGCCCCGGCCTGATCAACGCCCACGGCCACGCGGCCATGACCCTTTTTCGCGGCCTGGCCGACGACCTGCCCTTGATGACCTGGCTGGAACAGCACATCTGGCCGGCTGAAGCCAAATGGGTCGATGAAGATTTCGTCCGGGATGGCACCGACCTGGCAATCGCCGAGCAGATCAAGGGTGGCATCACCTGCTTCTCCGACATGTATTTCTACCCCAAGATCGCCAGCGAGTGCGTCCACGACAGCGGTATTCGCGCGCAAATCGCCATTCCGATCCTCGACTTTCCGATCCCCGGTGCGGCCAGCGCCGACGACGCCATTCGTCAGGGCATCGAGTTGTTTGGCGACCTCAAGCACCATCCGCGGATCAAAGTCGCATTCGGCCCGCACGCGCCCTATACGGTAGGCGACGAGAACCTGGAGAAAATCCGCGTGATCGCCGAGGAACTGGACGCGGCCATTCATATGCATGTTCACGAAACCGCCTTCGAAGTGCAGCAGGCTGCGGATAACACCGCTGAGCGGCCAATGGCTCGCCTGGGACGCCTGGGCCTGCTGGGGCCACGCTTCCAGGCCGTGCACATGACTCAGATCAGCGACGAGGACCAGGCCCTGCTGGTAGAAAGCAATTGCAGCGTGATCCATTGCCCGGAATCGAACCTGAAGCTGGCCAGCGGTTTCTGCCCGGTGGAACGCCTGTGGCAAGCCGGCGTCAATGTCGCCCTCGGCACCGATGGTGCGGCGAGCAACAACGACCTGGACCTGCTCGGTGAAACCCGCACCGCCGCCCTGCTGGCCAAGGCCGTCGCCGGTTCGGCCACGGCCCTGGATGCCCATCGGGCGCTGCGCATGGCCACGCTCAACGGTGCCCGGGCGCTGGGCATCGAAGCGACCGTCGGCTCCCTGGAGGTCGGCAAGGCCGCCGACCTGGTGGCCTTCGACCTGTCAGGCCTGGCCCAGCAGCCGATCTACGACCCGGTGTCGCAACTGATTTATGCCACCGGCCGCGATTGCGTCAAACACTTGTGGGTAGGCGGCAAGCCGTTACTGGAGGATGGCCGGCTGACCCGCATGGACGAACCGACACTGATCGCCACGGCCCAGGCCTGGGGTCGGCGCATCAGCGGCCACAACGAATGACCACGCCCCTGGAGCCACGGCTCGGGGCATCTGATTTTTCAAGCTTTTCGAGGATCTGCACATGAGCAACGTCGACCACGCCGAAATCGCCAAGTTCGAAGCCCTGGCCCATCGCTGGTGGGACCGTGAAAGCGAATTCAAACCGCTGCACGACATCAACCCGCTGCGGGTCAACTGGATTGACGAACGGGTCAACCTGGCCGGCAAGAAGGTCCTCGACGTCGGTTGCGGTGGCGGCATCCTCAGTGAGGCCATGGCCCAGCGCGGGGCGACGGTGATGGGCATCGACATGGGCGAAGCGCCGCTGGCGGTGGCGCAACTGCATCAATTGGAGTCCGGCGTCAGCGTGGAATACCGGCAGATCACCGCCGAAGCCCTGGCCGAAGAAATGCCCGGCCAATTCGACGTGGTCACCTGCCTGGAAATGCTCGAACACGTGCCGGACCCGTCCTCGGTCATCCGCGCTTGCTTTAGCATGGTCAAGCCGGGCGGCCAGGTGTTCTTCTCCACCATCAACCGCAACCCGAAGGCGTACCTGTTCGCCATCATCGGCGCCGAATACATCATGAAGCTGCTGCCACGCGGCACCCACGACTTCAAGAAATTCATCCGCCCTTCCGAGCTGGGCGCCTGGAGCCGTGCGGCCGGGCTGACCGTCAAGGACATCATCGGCCTGACCTACAACCCATTGACCAAGCACTACAAGCTGGCCGCCGACGTTGACGTCAACTACATGATCCAGACCCTGCGCGAGGAGTAAGGCGATGCGTCTCAAAGCGGTTCTCTTCGACATGGACGGCACGCTGCTCGACACCGCGCCGGATTTCATCGCCATTTGCCAGGCCATGCGCGCCGACCGTGGCTTGCCACCGATGAACACCCAACATATTCGCGACGAGATTTCCGGCGGCGCCCGGGCGATGGTCGCGGTGACCTTCTCCATGGACCCGGAATCACCAGGGTTCGAGGAATTGCGCCAGGAGTTCCTCGACCGCTACCTCAAGGGTTGTGCGGTCCACAGCCACTTGTTCGACGGCATGGCCGAAGTGCTGGCCGATATCGAAGCGGCCAACCTGATCTGGGGCGTGGTCACCAACAAGCCCGTGCGTTTCGCCGAACCGATCATGCAGCAACTGGGCCTGGCCGAGCGTTCGAAAGTGCTGATCTGCCCTGACCACGTGAAAAACAGCAAGCCGGACCCGGAACCGCTGACCCTGGCCTGCAAGATGCTCGACCTGGACCCGGCCAGCGTGCTGTTCGTGGGCGATGACCTGCGGGACATCGAGTCCGGCCGCAGCGCCGGCACCAAGACCTGCGCGGTGACCTACGGCTACATCCACCCGGACGACAACCCCAGGCACTGGGGCGCGGATGTGGTGATCGACCACCCTTCGGCGCTACGTGAAGTGCTGGATAACGCGTTGTGCAGTTGCTGAACTGACGGAATCGATGCTACCGCCCTTGTGGCGAGGGAGCTTGCTCC